>CBFGVN010000001.1:0-82065 GCA_965651845.1 uncultured Chryseobacterium sp.
AAAGTAAGCGCTGTTACACAGGAAGTGATCACCCAGCTCGGCAGGTTGTTGCTTGCATCAAAATATTTTTGAAGCAGAAAGTCTTTCAGGTTGGCTTCTCTTTCTATGATATTCATCATAAAAAGATATAAAAAAATGCAGCCCAGCAATATAAAGATCACCCAATCGTTGTTCTCAGGTATTCTTATTTGATTTGTAATGTTTTGTGATAACGGCAACGGAATGTTTTTTGCAAAATTATAGATTATTTTGTATAAAATAAAAAGGTTAAATAAACTATCTTTGCAAACTGAAATGAAAAAACTGGTCATAATTCCAACTTACAACGAAAAGGAAAATATTGAAAATATTATTTCCGCGGTTTTTGCATTGGAAGATGACTTTCATATTTTAGTGGTGGATGATTCGTCTCCCGATGGAACGGCGGAAGTGGTAAAAGACATTCAGAGAAGGTTTCCCCATCATCTGCACCTGTCGATAAGACATGTAAAAGATGGGTTGGGAAAGGCCTATATTCATGGTTTTAAATGGGCAATCGAAAACAAATACGATTATATTTTTGAGATGGATGCCGATTTTTCTCACAATCCGAATGATCTGCCGAAATTATTTGAAGCCTGTAAAAATGCAGATATGGCGATCGGATCACGCTATTCTAAGGGCGTAAATGTGGTAAACTGGCCGATGGGAAGGGTTTTGCTTTCTTATTTTGCTTCAAAATATGTAAGATTCATTTTAGGACTTCCGATTCATGATACAACGGCTGGTTTCGTTTGTTTTTCAAGAAAAGTATTGGAAGAAATTGGCTTGGAGAATGTAAGGCTAAAAGGATACGGATTTCAGATTGAAATGAAATTCCGGGCTTTTAAAAAAGGATTCAAAATTGTAGAAGTACCGATTATTTTTACAAACAGAATTTTAGGAGAAAGCAAAATGAATGGAGGAATCATTCATGAAGCTGTTTTTGGTGTTTTAAATTTAAAATGGAAGTCAATAATCAACAGATTGTAAAAGATTATGAAAAAACTGATCTTCATTTTCATACTGATGTTTGTAATTTCCTGTGGAGGAGATTATATCGATAAACCTAAAAATCTGGTTCCGAAGGATCAGATGGCAGAAATTCTAGCCGATTTGTCAATCAACGATCAGGCGACTTTCATGTATCCGAATTCAAACCTGGAAGCCGGGACGAGATATGTCCTTAAAACACATAATGTAAAACCCGATGATTTTGTTCAGAGTTTTAAATATTATGTAGTTAAAGAAAAGATGAATGGGATTGCAGAAGAAGCACAAAAAATAGTATTGGAAAAAGATCCGAAAGCAGACAAATATGTAAAGGAGAAACTGAAGAAGAACCAGAATTTGCCGACTTTCGCAAGATAATTTTTAAAAATGCAGAAATTTTTTACTATAGAAAAAAACTCCGAGGGAAAGGCCAGAGCAGGAGAACTTACCACAGATCACGGTAAAATCCAGACGCCGATTTTTATGCCTGTAGGAACTGTTGCCAGCGTAAAGACAGTTCACCAAAGAGAATTAAAAGAAGACATAAAAGCCCAGATTATTTTGGGTAACACGTATCATTTATACCTTCGTCCGGGGATGGAAACGATGCAGGATGCGGGAGGTTTGCATAAATTCATGAATTGGGATCTTCCTATTCTTACAGATTCGGGAGGTTTTCAGGTATTTTCATTGGCAAGCAGCCGAAAAATGTCGGAGGAAGGAGCGAGATTCAAATCTCATATCGACGGAAGTTACCACATGTTTTCTCCGGAAAAATCAATGGAAATCCAAAGACAGATCGGCGCCGATATTTTCATGGCTTTTGACGAATGTGTCGCTTATCCTTGCGAATACAATCAGGCCAAATTATCAATGGAGCTCACGCACCGCTGGCTCAAAAGATGCATCGACTGGACTGAAAATAATCCTGAATTATACGGTTACAAACAAAGACTTTTCCCGATTGTTCAGGGATCCACCTATTCAGATTTAAGAAAAATTTCAGCTGAGGTAATTTCTGAGGCCGGTGCGGAAGGAAATGCCATCGGAGGACTTTCCGTAGGAGAGCCTGAAGAGGAAATGTACAGAATCACAGATGAGGTTACCGATATTTTACCGAAAGAGAAGCCAAGATATTTAATGGGGGTAGGAACTCCCTGGAATATTCTGGAATCCATCGGTTTGGGAATCGATATGATGGATTGTGTAATGCCGACAAGAAATGCAAGAAACGCCATGCTTTTCACGTGGAAAGGGGTAATGAATCTTAAAAATGAAAAGTGGAAAAAAGACTTTTCGCCTTTGGATGAATTTGGTACAAGTTTCGTAGATAAAGAATATTCGAAAGCATATTTGAGACATTTATTCGTTTCTAAAGAATATTTGGCGAAACAAATTGCTTCAATTCATAATTTAGCGTTTTATTTAGATCTTGTAAAAGTGGCGAGAGAACATATCATGGCAGGAGATTTCTACGAATGGAAAAACTCCGTGGTGCCGGTTCTTAGACAAAGACTTTAAATAAATAAAAAAAGAGAGTCCCGAAGGGACGATTTAAAACAGGGTAGGATGAAATCCTATCCTATTATAAAAAAATAAAATTAAATATCAAACGCATTAAAAAGTAAAATGTTAAAAATTATAGACCGATATATCGTAAAAAAATATCTTGGAACTTTCAGTTTCATGTTGATATTGCTGTCTATAGTTGTACTTGTGATCGATGTTCAGCAGAAGATCCCGAGAATCGAAAATGCAACGGCGATTGATGCAAAACTTAATCTGACGTATTTTTTGGTTCATTTCTACCCGTTCTGGATCATTAATCTGGTCATGACCTTCCTCTCGATTTTGGTATTCATTTCTGTGATTTATTTTACGTCGAGAATGGCAAATAATACAGAGATTGTTGCCGTCATCAGTAGTGGTGCAAGTTTTCATCGCTTTGCAAGGCCTTATCTTTTAACGTCTTTGTTCATTGCGGCTATCTCATTAGGGGTCAATCACTTTGTGCTGCCTTGGGCAAATATCCAGAAAAATCAGCTGGAAGCGTATACGTATAATGCCACTAATAAGGAAAAGGTTTTAGGAACGGCTCCTGTCTCCGCACAGTTGAGCAAAACAGAATATATTTTCATCAATTCCTGGAATAAAAGGGAAAAAAGAGGATCCGGCTTTGTCTACCAGAAGTTTGATAAAAATAGAAGATTAGTCTACGAACTTAAAGCTTCCGATGTCACTTGGGATAAAGATAAAAAACGGTTTGTCTTAAATTCTTACACAGAAAAAACAATTAATAAGAACGATACGGAAAAGCTGGCCAATGGCTTTGACTTGAAGAAAAGTTATGGTCACGATCCGGAAGAGCTTTTTCCGAACGAACTTTTAGGACAAAATAAAACGACTCCCGAACTTTTAAAATTCATCAAAAGAGAAACGGAAAAAGGAAACAGCAACCTGAATGCCCATCTTAATGAGCTTCATCAGAGGACATCGATGCCGATTTCCATTATTATCCTTACGTTTTTGGCACTTTCTCTTTCTTCACAGAAAAAACGGGGAGGGTTGGGAATTAACCTGGCTTTGGGGATTTCACTGGCGTTCGTTTTCGTATTTTCATTCGAAGCGTTGAAAGTGGTTTCAGAAAACAAAAGCATGTCTCCGGCATTGGCGATGTGGCTTCCGAATATTGCTTTTTTCCCGCTTGCGGCATATTTATACCTCAAAAGGGCAAATCAGTAAAACAGTTTTATCTCTTTATGATAAAATGAGCGTATTCCGTCTTCAAGTTCGATCCAGAGTTCTCCTTTTTCGTCGGCGTGTCTTATGATGCCATTTTGGCGCGTTTTGTCCAGTTCAAAAACTGAAATTTCATCTTTTCTGAATAAATTGGCATTAAAAAGTCTCATAATTTCTTCCTCGGAAGGGATATTCTGAAGCCTTTTGATAAGAAAATCATTAAGATTTAAAGTGAATTCCTCAAGGTCGAAATGTCTGCCGGTCTGCGTTAAAAGTGATCCAGCATTGGAAATTTCATCAAAATCTTCCTGCAGAATATTGAAGCCTGCTCCGATGATGAAATAATTATTTTGGTTAATTTTTTTCTTTTCAATTAAAATTCCGACGATTTTTTTATTTTTAAGGATAATATCGTTCGGCCACTTTATTTTTACATTGTTTTCAGTCAAATTGGCAAGGTAATCCCTGATAACAATTGCGGTATAATAATTGAACATAAAATCTGAAAGCATGAAGTTCTCTGTCTTTACAGCCAAGGTATAGGCTAAATTTTTTTCAGCGGTTGAAGACCACGTATTTCCGTACTGACCGCGACCTTTGGTTTGATTGAATGTATATAAAGTAACAAAATCTGAATTTTCATAAAGTAAAAACTTTGAAATTTCGTCATTAGTAGAAGAGCATTCTTTCAGGTAAAATAGTTGACTCATTTAAGAAAACTTTAAGACTTTCGGGGCTCAAAAGTAAGGCTAAAGTAAAAGAAAAACAATAAATTTGCAGATTATAGTATTTTTTAATGAATAAAACAGCAGAAAAACAAGAATTATTAGATAAAATCGTTGAGGCTATCCAGGATGTAAAGGGTGAGGATATTATGATCTTTGATCTTTCAAACATAGAAAACTCAGTAGCAGAGACGTTTGTGATATGCAGCGGAAATTCCAACACGCAGGTAGCCGCACTGGCAGGAAGTGTCGAGAAGAAAGTAAGAAACGAATTAAAAGAAAGACCTTGGCACGTAGAAGGTACAGAAAACGCAATGTGGGTTTTGGTAGATTACGTTTCGGTGGTAGTTCATATTTTTCAAAAACAGGTACGGGAGTACTACGATATAGAGGAACTTTGGGGTGACGCTGTCATTACAAAGGTTGAAAATGAATTTTAAAATTTTAAAAAGTATAAATGAACAATAAAGGATTCAACTGGTTTTTTCCGATTGCGATCATAGCTCTTTTGTTATTTTTTGTCCCAAATTTTTTCGGTGACAATAGTGCAAAGACTATTGATGAAGATGGTTTCTTCAAAGAAATGCAGGCGGGAAAAGTTCAGAACATTATAATTTACAAAGATACCGAGAAGGCTGATGTGTTTCTTACACAGGCTGCAAAAACAGCAATGGTAAGCAAAACCAAAGAAAATGACCCTCTTTCTGCATTCTCAATGGCTCCAAAAGCAGATTTTACTGTTAAATACGGAGATCTTCAGCTTTTCCTTCAAAAATTTGATCAGGTAAGAGCCGCAAATCCGGCCATTAAAACAACCAAAGATTACGGCGCGGGAAAAAGTCCTTTTATGGATATTCTGGTTTCTGCATTGATATGGATTGCTATTTTAGGACTATTCTATTTCCTTCTTTTCAGAAAGATGGGCGGTGGCGGAGGTCCCGGTGGACAAATTTTCTCTATCGGAAAATCCAAAGCTAAACTTTTCGACGAAAAAGAAAGAATTCAGGTAACATTCAAAGATGTTGCGGGTCTTGAAGGTGCTAAAGAAGAAGTTCAGGAAGTAGTAGATTTCTTGAAAAACTCAGAAAAATATACGAAGCTGGGAGGTAAAATTCCGAAAGGTGTTCTTTTGGTAGGCCCTCCGGGAACGGGTAAAACCTTGTTGGCGAAAGCTGTAGCAGGGGAAGCTAAAGTTCCTTTCTTCTCACTTTCAGGTTCAGATTTCGTGGAAATGTTTGTTGGGGTAGGAGCTTCAAGGGTAAGAGATTTATTTGCCCAGGCTAAAGCAAAATCTCCTGCGATTATTTTCATTGATGAGATCGACGCCATCGGACGTGCAAGAGGAAAAAATAACTTCTCGGGAGGAAATGACGAAAGAGAAAACACCCTGAACCAGCTTCTTACTGAAATGGATGGTTTCGGAACAGATACAAATGTAATCGTAATGGCTGCGACCAACAGAGCGGATATCCTGGATAAAGCTTTAATGAGAGCAGGACGTTTTGACCGTTCTATTTATGTAGACCTTCCGGAATTGCACGAAAGAAGACAGATTTTTGATGTTCACTTAAAGAAAATCAAACTTGATGATACAGTAGACAGAGAGTTTTTAGCAAAGCAGACTCCAGGATTCAGTGGGGCGGATATTGCCAATGTTTGTAACGAAGCAGCATTAATTGCGGCAAGAAACAATCATACTTCAGTAAATAAACAGGATTTCCTTGATGCTGTAGACAGAATCATCGGCGGTCTTGAAAAGAAAAATAAAGCCATCAAGCCTTCTGAAAAGAAAAGAGTGGCTTATCATGAAGCCGGACACGCGACAATTTCATGGTTGGTAGAGCACGCTTCACCATTGTTGAAGGTGACTATCGTTCCAAGAGGACGTTCGCTGGGTGCAGCCTGGTATTTGCCGGAAGAAAGACAGCTGACTACTACAGAACAAATGTTGGACGAGATGTGTGCAACATTGGGTGGTAGAGCTGCAGAGCAGGTGATTTTCAATAATATTTCTACAGGTGCACTTTCTGACCTGGAAAATGTGACGAAGAGAGCTCAGGCGATGGTAACGATCTACGGATTGAGTCCGAATATTGGTAATATTTCTTACTACGACAGTTCAGGTCAGTCAGAATATTCTTTTGGAAAACCTTATTCTGAAGAGACTGCGAAAAAAATTGATATCGAAATTAAAGCGATTATCGAAAATCAATATGACAGAGCGGTTCAGATTTTAACGGAAAATAAAGATAAACTGGATGCTCTTGCAAGCAAGCTGTTGGAAAAAGAAGTGATCTTCCGTGAAGATCTTGAAGAAGTGTTTGGGAAAAGAGCCTGGGATCCGGAATTAACGGAAAAACCCGTGACCAATACGGTAGGAGAACAAGCTGAAACGATTGTTATTAAAGACAAAGAAAGAGAAGAGGAAAGTGAAATTCAGGCTCCTGAAAGCCCGACTCAACTTTAAAATTTCTTTTTTAAATTAAATAAATAAACCTGGCAGTTCCAAAATTGTCAGGTTTTTTCATATTTATAGACATATTTTTGGATTTCTATTTAATTAATTTTATATTTTTGTATAAAGTTGACTAAAAATAGATCAAGTTGAATTTATTTAAGAGGATTGTAAGCAAACTGACAAACCAGCCTGAGGACGAAGAATCTCAGAGCCTGGAAAAGCTGGGGGATTCGCTGAAAAATGCGGATCTCGACTATAAGTTTGCCCAATTGTTTACGCATTCGGGAGGATTTTTCAATTATTGTGCAGATGAAGCGGAGGCTCTACAGACTTTAAATCAGATCATCAAAATAGAAGGAATCAACAAGATTTTTTGTTGGGATAAGGATCTTCAGAATTTTTTGAATGTCGTGAAATCTCCTTATACCTCAGAGCTCCAAACAGATAATGATGCGGCTTTCATCACCTGCGAATATCTGATCGCCTATGATGGAAGAATTATGCTTTCCCACAACAATATTCTTCACTATCATTCTTCGAGGCTGCCTAATAAAATTATCATTATGGCTAATGTTTCGCAGATTGTAAACAACCTGAACGATGCGATGGGGAAAATAAAGCGCAACGGAAATATAAAGAATCTTACTTCTATCAGCGGAAGCCAATCGAAGCTCGATACCTCTTCCAATGCCAATACGAAACTATTTTTATTGCTGCTTGAAGATTAAGCATCAACTTCTAAACTCAAAATTTTGGACAAAAATCTCATTCAAAGAACTATCTCAGGAATTGTTTACGTTGCAATTATTATTCTTTGTACAACTCCACTAGGAGCACAACTCATCAACAGCATTTCGCCGGATCTTGTAAAGCAGGAATACCTGTATTATGGTTTAATTACGCTTTTACTGGGAGTCGGTTCTTGGGAGTGTTTTAAAATAATGAAATTCGGGAATGGCTACGAAAGATGGATTGTACTTCCTCTAATTATTTTTATTTTTTATATTTTTTCTAAAAGATATTTTCATTTCGATTTCTTTTTCGATTTCAGGATCAGTGAGATTCTGGCAATGCTTTTAATTGTTATCGCTGTAGTCACTTTATTTAAATATCCGAACGAATTGTACTACGACAGCGGAAAACTGATTTTTACGGTCATTTATGTGGCTCTGCCGTTCAGTTTCGCGTTGGGATTGCCTAGGTTTTCAAGATTCGATGACAGATTTTCCCTTGAAGTCCTTTTCCTGTTTATTTTAATCTGGAGCAGTGATACGTTTGCCTATCTTACAGGCAAATTCTTCGGGAAACATAAAATGGCTCCTAAAATTTCCCCTAAAAAAACCTGGGAAGGATATATTGGCGGAGTTGTTTTAACTTTAATTTTATCTTATTTCATTGAACAGTATCATCCGGATCTTCGCGGAAACTGGATGGTAGTAGGGTTTTTAGTGGCGGCATTTGCCCCTGTCGGAGATTTGGTAGAAAGCCAGCTGAAAAGAAATTTCGGTGTAAAAGACAGCGGAAACCTCATTCCGGGGCATGGCGGAGTATTAGATCGGCTGGATAGTTTTTTAATCTGCGTTCCTGTCGTATATTTGTACTTTATTTTAGAAAAATTTATTTAATCTCATGAAATTACACAGAGAATCGAAAGGAACAATTACCGTAGCAACCCTGCTTTTCATTATTTTGGGTGCCTTGGCTATTTATTTTCTTAAAATATGGTCATTGGTGATCATCTTACCTTTATTGGTAATTTACAGCTTAGTATTCTGGTTCTTCAGGGTTCCGAATCGTGAAATTTTAGAACACAGAGAGAACGTGGTGGCTCCTGTTGACGGGAAGGTAGTAATGATTAAAGAAGTGGAAGAAGATGAATTCATTAAAGGAAAAGCCATTCAGGTTTCGATCTTCATGTCTCCATTAAATGTTCATATCTGCAGATATCCGGTTTCAGGAAAAGTAATTTATAAAAAATATCATCCCGGAAAATATTTGGTTGCATGGCATGAAAAATCTTCTACTGAAAATGAAAGGACAACAGTTGCCGTTGAAAGCTTAACAAATCATAAGGTGGTATTCAGACAAATTGCGGGCTACGTGGCCAGAAGAATCGTTTTCTATTGTAATGAAGGCGATGAAGCAAAAGCAGGACATGAATTCGGATTCATTAAATTTGGTTCGAGAATGGATGTTTTTCTGCCTTTGGACACGGAAATCATCTGTAAGATCGGAGATATCACAAAAGGTGGTTTGGATGTGATCGCTAGAATGAAGGATTAAGATTTAATGTAAAAATATTTAAGGACTGTTTCAAAAGAAGCGGTCTTTTTTATTTAAACACAAATTGCATGAATTTTTTTTACGAGTGAACATAAAAAAATATTAAATTTTAAAACGTAATATTTCCATCAATAGGAATGGGCTTTAGCCCATTTAACGAAATAAACCATCAATTTGGCTTTAGCCAAAACTTAAAAACCAGTTGCAATTACCACAGCCTATAACCTAAAATCTGCAATCTACTTAATATACCCTTTCACCTCATGAATCAATCTCAAAATAAAATCCACAGGCAAATCCTCATCCATATCAATTAAAAGGATTTTAAACTTCTTTCTGCCTTCCTGAAGCAGTTCTGGATAATCTAGCCTATCACCATGATAAAAGCTTACGTAATGCTTTTTATATTTTTTGCTGTAATAAAAATAACACAGCATTTTCTTTTTATACTTAAAAAAAGGTAATCCAAAACTCAAAGTTTCAGTAATATTTTCTGTATCGGATTCCAGTATTTTTTTGCGCAAAAAAAGAAGAGTACTTCTATCAGGCTCTTCAATTCTGTAGAAATACTCTTGTATTGGGTTCATTTTTTTAATTTATTTGGGTGGAAGATAGGCATTTGAAGAAGGAAGATTAATATAACGTCAGCAAACTTCAAGCTTCCTACCTTTATTTAATCAAAATTCTGTAGCTCAACAAGCTTGTGATACATCCCTCTTTTTGCGATAAGATCGTGGTGGGTTCCCTGTTCTACAATCACTCCTTTTTCCATCACTACGATCCAGTCTGCTTTCTGAATGGTTGAAAGTCGGTGGGCAATCACCAATGACGTTCTGTTTTCCATCATCTTTTCCAGCGCATCCTGAACAAATCGTTCCGATTCTGTATCTAAAGCAGAAGTGGCTTCATCCAGAATCATGATTGGCGGATTTTTCAGCACTGCTCTTGCGATAGAAACCCTTTGTTTCTGACCTCCGGAAAGTTTTCCGCCGTCGTCTCCGATATTAGAATCATATCCTTCAGGAAGATTGGTAATGAATGAATCTGCATTCGCAATTTTTGCCGCTGCTATGACCTCTTCTCTCGTTGCATCCGGTTTACCCATCAGAATATTATTGTAAACAGAATCGTTGAACAGTACCGATTCCTGCGTTACCATTCCCAACAGCTGGCGGTATTCTTTTAATTTTAAATTTTTAATATCAATACCGTCAATTAAAATTTCACCTTCAGAAACATCATAGAATCTTGCCAAAAGATTAGCAATTGTAGTCTTTCCACTACCGCTTTGTCCGACAAGCGCAACAGTTTTTCCTTTCGGAATGATCAATGAAAAGTTTTTAAGGATGGTATGGTCTTTATCATAAAAGAAACCGATATTATTAAATTCAATCTGATTATTAAGGGTAGAAATTGTGACAGGGTTGGCTGCCTCGTCAATTTTCACATCAGCATCCAGGATATCCAATACTCTCTCAAGAGAAGCTTCTCCCTTCTGAACATTCCCGATGGAGGTAGATAAACTTTTTGCTGGAGGCAGAATCTGGAAGAACATTCCCAGGAAAACCAGAAAATCTGCCGGAGAAATAGACTGTTCTACAATAATTTGTTTTCCGCCGTACCATGCGATAATTAAGAAAGTAATGGATCCTAAAAATTCGCTCATCGGAGACGCCAATTCTTTCTTTCTTCCTAAGCTGATAGAGCTATTGATCCATCTTTGCATCGACTGCGAGAATCTGTTGCCCATGATTTTTTCAGCATTGAAAATTTTGATCACTTTTGAAGATTTCAATGTTTCATCCACGATGGAAAAAATAGTTCCCATTTCATGCTGAGCTTCATGAGAGTTCTTTTTCAGGCTTTTCCCTACCAATGCGATCATTGTTCCCATGACAGGCAGTACGAGCAGGGAAAAAAGCGTCATTTCCGGACTTAAAAAGAATAATGTAAGCAATGTACTGATCAACATAAACGGAGCATTGATTAATTCTATCAAACTTCCTAAAATATTACCTTCCACTTCACCTACGTCATTCGACATACGGGACATTAAGTCACCCTTTCTGCGTTCTGTGAAAAAGGAAACAGGAAGTGAAAGGATTTTGTTGTACATCGCACTACGAAGATCTTTCGTAACGCCTACACGATAATTAATCAACAGAAAAGATCCTAAATACCGGAATAAATTTCGCAATAAGAACATAAAAGCCGTAACAATGCACAGCCAAGCCAAAACTTTAAGGGCACCATGTTCTGTTACCAAATTCTGAACATAATAGTTAGAATATTCCTTCAGGTAATTAAAAAAATCTGTAATGTCTCCCGAATACTCAGGAGCTTTTTCATATTTTTCAGGCTTTATAGTTCCGAAAAGCATTCCCAAAACCGGTAAAATAGTTCCCAAAGATGCAATCTGAAATACAGAATACATGATATTGAAAAATAAACTTCCGTAGATATATTTTCGATGAGGTCTTGCGAACTTTAGTATTTTTAAATATTGATTCATTCAATGAAAAAATTGGATAGCAAAATTACGTAATTTAAATGATAAGACGTTTTAATGGTCTTTTTACTTTCTCTAATATGTTTTACTTCTTCTGTTTTTGTTACAATTTTTAACAGCTGAGATGCTTTTAATCCGGTTGTAAAGATTCGTAAAAGAAAAAACCACCAAGAAAATGGTGGATTTGCGGTATCATTAAAATTTTATTAAAATTTCACTTTTTCATTATATTTTGGTGTAAAATTCTTTGGGGTTAGTTTTTCCAAAGTCTTTCCAAAATTATTTGCGATTTGCGTCAAATTATCAAAATCTACAACATTCACATCATCGCTTTCATTATGATAGTGACTTGCTTTCGTCATATCAACGGTTGAGAAAGAATGGGCGATAATTTTCTTTTTCACAAAATTCACGTTATCTGATCTGTAGAATAATTGTTCCGAAGCATAAGGATCAGGATTAATTTTTAAACCATTTTCCGCATTCTTATTAAATAATTCATCCAAATCAGAAAATTCGTCACCAGTCATGAATAAAGCATTTTTTCCGAATGCAGATTCTGTTGCCACCATTTCAAAATTTAAAAGGGTAGTAAGGTTATTATAAATTTTATCTAAATTTTTATCCTGAGAAATCGCTTTTGAACCCAGCATTCCTTTTTCCTCCCCGTTAAAAGCCATGAAAACCATAGAGAATTCCGGTTTTTTGTCTTTAAAATAATCTGAAATTCCTACGAGCATTGTGATTCCGCTTGCATCATCATCAGCTCCGTTATAGATGTTGTCGTTTGCATTATTGCTTGTTCCGATGTGATCGAAGTGTCCTGAGAAACCCAGAAACTTGTCTGTTTTACCTTTTTTAATTCCACAAACATTGTATGCCGTTTTTCCTTTATAATTGAATGGAACCAAATATGAATTTCCGGTACAGTATTCTAAATTGTTTTCTTTAAAAAGTTTTGCAATATAGTTGGCTGCATTTTCGTTTTCCTGCGTCCCGATTTCACGACCTTTCATTTCATCTGAAGCCAAAGTTGAAAGTACGGTCTGGATTCTTTCTTTTGAAACTTCCTGCGCGAAAGTGAATATTGAAAAGAGCGAAAAGGTAAGATAGGTTAGTTTTTTCATTTTTAAATAAATTATAAACAATCTGTCGCAGTTTAAACGGAAATGTTGCAATTAAATTTTTATTTCTTTTTTCTCCCACAGATTACACGGATTTTCACAGATGATTATGTTATATTTTTATTTATATTAAAAAATATCTTCAAAATCCGTGTAATCTGTGGGAGCTTTAAAACAAAAAAACAGCCTCTTAAAAAAGAAGCTGTTCTCACTCAAAAAATCGTTGTAAGGCTATCGAAGTCTGTCTACAGATTTTACGAGCCTCTCATCTTTCTTGATATAGATGTTTGCAATAAACAAACAGATAATCGCAATTAATGAAAAAATTGGCTCAATACCCTTCTCTGGAATTTGGATTCCTCCGGATAATTTTAGTAACCAGTAAATCAATACACCAATCAACAAAGCGTTTATAATGATGCTGATATTATTCAGCAAAATTTGTCTTTTTCTGTTTTTAAAACTAAAAACACTCAGTAATCCAACCAAAACAAGGACAATACAGCCGATATTTAGCACAGGAAAACTATCAGAAATGATAACATCCTGTCCTGTAACAAACAGAAACACAGCAGCTAAAACTGCCAAAAAAGTCCATATAGTCTGTATTCTTTGTAGCATTGAATATTAAATTCTAGGCAAAAATAACATAAATTTTGCACAATTCAAAAATAAGTGTAGATTTGCATTATACGAATGTACTTGAAAACAAAAGTCACCGGACTTACTTTTCTTATTCACAATTAATTACATTTTTTACATTAAATATGTTTAACATTGAAACGTTAAGGTCAAAATCCGTAACGGAACTGACTAAAATCTTAAAAGATTTGGGCGTTAAAGTTGCAAGAAACAGCAATGAAAATGACAAAATCTTTGCAATTCTTGACTTTCAGGCTTCAAATCCTAAGGTGGCGAAAGATTACTTCAACGTCACAGAAACCAGTATGAATGGTGAGGAAAAAGAGACAGAAAAACCTGCAAAGGCTCCTGCTAAAAAACCTGCTCCGAAAAAAACGGCAGCCAAACCGAAAGCGGAAACCAAAACATCTACAAATATAAAACCACAAGCTGAAGAAAAACCTAGAATAGAGGCTACGGAACAAGTTTCTGAAGAACCTAAACCGGCAGAGGTAAAAGCTGAAACTGCAGAAGAAACATCTGCATCTTCGGCCAAGAAAAAAAGGAAAAGGGTTTCAGCGACAAATATAGCAAACACAGAGATGTCGCAAGAAAAACCAGAAGTTCCTAAAAACATAGAACCTCAAGAATCTGTTCCGGCAGAAGAAAAGCCCGCAAACCCTCAACCGCAGCAGGCCAGACCTCAAAAAGGGCAACACAACAATCCGCACAACGCCGGAAACCAACATAGAAATCAAAATCAAAACCCGAATCAGAACCAAAACCAGAATAAGCAGCAACAGCAGCAACATTCTGAAAGGAATGATGAGCAGCACCATGAAAAGAAGGAATTCAACTTCGACGGAATGGTAAGCATTGAGGGAGTTTTGGAGATTTTACCTGATAATTACGGATTTTTACGTTCATCGGATTTCAGCTATATTTCGTCACCGGATGATGTGTATGTTTCGACGGCTCAAATCAGAAATTTTGGACTGAAAACCGGAGATACGGTTAAAGGTATTGTAAGATTACCGAAAGAAGGCGAAAAATATTTTTCTTTATTAAGACCCACTGAAGTTAATGGACGTGATCTTGCTTTCATTAAAGACCGTGTTGCTTTCGAATATTTAACACCACTTTTCCCGGAAGAAAAATTCAACTTAGCTGGAAAAGGCTCTACCATTTCTACAAGGGTTGTGGATTTATTCGCACCGATTGGGAAAGGACAAAGAGCAATGATTGTTGCCCAGCCTAAAACGGGTAAAACAATGTTGCTGAAAGATATTGCCAATTCTATTGCAGCCAATCACCCTGAAGTATACATGATGGTTCTTCTGATCGACGAACGTCCGGAAGAGGTTACTGATATGGAAAGAAGTGTAAATGCGGAAGTGATCGCATCTACCTTCGATGAAGCGGCAGAAAAGCACGTAAAAGTTGCCAACCTTGTTTTAGCAAAAGCTCAGAGAATGGTGGAATGCGGACATGATGTTGTTATTTTATTAGATTCAATCACAAGATTAGCAAGAGCGTACAATACCGTAACTCCTGCATCCGGAAAAGTGCTTTCCGGTGGTGTTGATGCTAATGCGCTTCACAGGCCGAAAAGATTCTTCGGTGCAGCGAGAAAAATTGAAGGAGGAGGTTCTTTAACGATTATTGCAACAGCTCTTATCGACACAGGCTCTAAAATGGACGAGGTGATCTTTGAAGAATTCAAAGGAACGGGTAACATGGAACTTCAATTAGACAGAAAAATTGCCAACAGAAGAATTTATCCTGCCATTGATCTGGTAGCTTCGAGTACTCGTAGAGACGATTTACTTCTTGATGAGGTTACTTCTCAGAGAATGTGGATTTTAAGAAAGTATCTTTCTGAAATGAATCCTATAGAAGCTATGGAATTTGTCGACAAAAACATCAAAGGAACCCTGAACAACGAGGAATTCCTGATGTCTATGAATAAATAGAATAACTTAATTTGTTTATTATACAACCCTTTCAGAGTTTCAAACTCTGAAAGGGTTTTTTATTAGAAGATAAAAGCAAGAAGTCAAAGTAATATCAAATCAAACCATCAATGTTAAAGATTTATTAAAGTAATCCCCATTTTTTGAAGATAGGTTTATTTATGGCTAAATTTGAATAATAACATTAAAAATAATAATTATGTCATTTGAATTACCAAAATTAGGATATGCTTACGATGCACTAGAGCCAACGATTGATGCAAGAACTATGGAGATTCACCATACAAAGCATCACCAAGCATATATTGACAATTTAAATAATGCCATTAAAGGAACTGATCTGGAAGGTAAAACTATCGAAGAAATCTGCCAGACAGGAACAGATAAACCAGCGGTAAGAAACAATGGTGGAGGACATTTCAACCATACTTTATTCTGGGAAATTTTAACGCCGGGCGGAAGCAAAGAGCCTGTAGGAAACGTAAAAGCTGCTATTGAAAACTATGGAGGATTTGATAAGTTCAAAACAGATTTTTCAGATGCTGCTAAAACAAGATTTGGCTCAGGTTGGGCATGGTTGGTAAAAAATGCTGACGGTTCAGTTGCTGTAACCTCTACCCCAAATCAGGACAATCCATTAATGCCTGTTGCAGATGTAAAAGGAACTCCGGTTTTAGGACTTGACGTTTGGGAGCACGCTTATTACTTGAACTACCAAAACAGAAGACCAGACTATGTTGCTGCGTTTTTCAGCGTAGTAAACTGGGATAAAGTTGAGGAATTATTCAACAAATAATTTTTAACTATTATAAAATGAAAAGGTTCAGAAAATATTTCTGAACCTTTTTTAATATCTTGTGGTATCACTTCCGGAAAGCCCGTTCATTCTCAAGCCATATTTCCAGTTCACATATGCGAAAACCTGGTACAATTTATATTCAAATTTTATCCCGTAATTTTCTTTAGGATCATAATCAATAGAAGATTCTATAATATTTCTGTATCTGCCGGAAAAATAATAAGAATTCCATTCACTTACCAAAAGGGTATTTTTGGTTTTCAGATAAGATTCAGAATATTGGCTGATTGGTTTTGCAACGGCATTCAGGAAATAATCAAACTGAGTATCGATTACCGTAAGATCCCATTCTCCGTCTTCATTTTTTGAAGGCTTCATCTCAGATTTCTCTTTGTCATTTTTAGGATCAGTTTGCGCTGAACAATTGAAAGATAAAAGAGAAACAATTAATATTAAAATTAAGTTTTTCATATTCATGAATTTACATAAAAAAAGCACTCAAAAAGAGTGCCTAAAATTTATGGTTCTTTCTGGAGAATTACAAACGCCGGGAAGTGATCGCTGTAACCTCCTGTGAACTGATCTCCGTTCCAGGATCGGAAAGGATAGCCTTTGTAATTTCCTTCTTTATTGACTAAGTAAGGCGGAGCAAAAATTTCCGCTTTATAAACAGAATATTCTTTTGTCACCTGGTCTGAAATCAGATTTTTAGAAACAATAATCTGGTCAAACAAGTTGGGTGCATCCTGATATGCCAATGAAGCCACGCCTTTTTTGTATAAAGGATACATCAAATTAAGATAAGGAGTTGTTTCACTTAAATCTTTCGGGCTTGGCTGGGCTTTCAGATAATTTTTTAAACTAGAACTTACAGGATCATCATTGAAGTCACCCATCGCAAATAATTTTGTTGATGGATCCGCTGCTCTTATACTGTCCATTTGCTGTTTCAATAAAGCCGCAGCCGCATTTCTTTTTGGTAATGAAATTGCTTCACCGCCTCTTCTTGAAGGCCAGTGATTCATGAAGAAGGCCACTTTTTCGTTATCTAAAAATCCGGTTACTACCAAAATATCTCTTGTGTATTCTCTTTTTCCATCGTCACCAAAAACTTTCAGTTCTTTTTTCAATGAATTTGTCGGAGTAAATCTTCTTTTCTGATAGATTAAAGCAACATCAATTCCCCTGTAATCGTAAGAATTGTAATGAATAATTCCGTAATCGTATTTTTTTAGAGCAGGTTCTTTAATGAGATCTTCGATTACCTGTCTGTTTTCCACCTCGATAAGGCCTACCACAGCTGGAGCTGTTTTGGTGTACTGAGCTCCCATCTCAGAAATTACTTTTGCCTCGTTGGCCAGTTTTGCCTTATAAATTTTAGTGTTATAATTTTTAGGGCTGCTTGGTGTAAATTCGTCGGATCCGCTTTGATATCTTATCGCTTTTTTCCCTTTTAAAGCTTCATCGCTCCAGGTTCCGTCATATTTTTCGGCTTCCAGGAATTTGATGGAGTCCATAGGAATACTTCTGTGAAAGGCCGGGTTTTTAATATCTTTCGTGCCATCAATATAATCTGCCGAGCGTATTGTATCCCAAAGGTTTTCTACATTCAAAAAACCTACTGTGGCTACTTTTCTCAGTTTTCCCTGCTGTTGTGAAAATGCCATTATCGAAAAAATGATGGCCAATAAACTCGAAAATCTCTTCATCCTCTTAGAGTTATTTAATAATTATTTAATCTGCAAATTTACTTTTTTTTAATTCAAAACATTTTAAATATTTGTAAATTTAAAGTGTGGTATTCCTGTTTTTTTTATATAATGATTCTTAAAAGTTTGCAATGTTAAGAAAAAATAACGTGAAAGAGGTGGTAAATTATAAAATTTGACTAAATTTGCCTCCCCAACTTTTAAACTGTTGAAAATTAACAAGAAAAGTATTTAAAAAAATAAATATACTCATGATTAAAAAACTATCATTAGTCTCTTTATTTACTTTGCTTCCAGCTTCATATTATTTTGCGCAGACCACTGTATCTGCGTATCTGAAAGATGCAGACGGAAAGCCTGTAGAACGGGCAGAAGTAGATCTGAAAGGGAATGACAATGATGTAACGGCCGACAAAATCGGATATTTCCAATTTGTAGATTTACAGCCGGGGCATTACCAAATTGTGATTACGAAACCGAATTACGAAACCAAAGTAATGGAGTTTGACGTAGCCAATGAGAAGAAAAAGGATCTAGGGACAATTACTCTATATTCTACATTGACAAGCGCAGATCAGGGCTTAGCAATTATTGACAGTGATGGTGATGATGAAGATAGTAATAGTGGGCAGGCTTCTACAGTTGGTTTACTGCAGTCTTCTCAGGATATTTTCAGCAGAATCGCAGCGTTTGATTTAGGTTTCTATTGGTTCCGCCCAAGAGGGATTGATGGAAGATTCGGAGAAACCATGTTGAATGGTGTTTCTATGATTAAGTCTGATAACGGTAATGTTGACTTTGGAAACTGGGGCGGGCTTAATGAAATTACAAGATACCCAGAAATTTCTGCCAACCATTCACCATCTGAATATGCTTTCGGAGGAAACAGTTCAGTGGTATATAAAAATACAAAAGCAAGCGAATACAGAAAAGGATTTCAGTTTACTCAATCTTTAACCAATAGAAATTACAGAAACAGAACATCTTTGAGATACAGCTCAGGAATGAGCAAAAAAGGATGGGCATTTACTGTAATGGGGGCGAGAAGATGGGCTGATGAAGGTATCCAGGAAGGAACTTTCTATGATGCTTACGGAGCTTACTTAGGTATCGAGAAAAAGTTTAACGATAAGCATACGATGACATTCAACTTTATCGGTGCACCTTACAGAAGATCTACTTCAAGCCCGAGTACTCAGGAAGTTTATGATTATAGAGGAGTACATTATAACTCATATTGGGGCTACCAGGATGGCGAGCAGAGAAGCGAAAGGGTAAGAAAAGGCTTCCAGCCGATTTTCCAAATTCAGGATTTCTGGAAAATTAATAAAAACTCAAGCCTCTGGACTTCACTGTCATACCAATTCGGGAAAGATAAAGGATCCCGTTTAGACTGGCAGAACGTACAAAACCCTTCTCCAACATATTACAGAAACTTACCAAGTTACTACGATTCTTTAGATCCTAATGCTTCAGTAGTAAATCCTGACGGAACAATGACGACAGCTCAGGATGCTTTCCAAACCTCTTTAGCAGGATGGACTTCGGGAGACCCCAACATTACACAGCTAAACTGGGACAGATTGTACAGAAGAAATATGCAGCAGCCAGCTGACACCTATTACGGACAGTTTGGAAAAAGAGCTTTATATTATTTAGTGAACGATGTAAGCGATGATAAAATCTGGAATGCCGCCACACATTTTGTTCATAATTTTAATGATACTACTAAATTCTTATTAAACGTATCTTATCAAAATTACCGATCAGAGCAATATAGAGAAGTAAATGATCTTTTAGGAGCAGACTTTGTCTTAAACAGAGATCCGTTTGCCGCAACCAACCAACCCGGAAAATCAGGTTTATTTAATGAAGGTGAAGAAAATGTAACGAAAAAAGTAGGTGATAAAATGACTTACGACTACATTTTCAGAAGACAGGAAGTAAAGGTAAACCCGGGAGTGAAGTTTACAACCGGAGCATTTGATGTTTTTGTTTCTGCAATGGCCGCATATTCTTCTTCAAGCAGAGAAGGCTTATTCAAGCATTATTTATATCAGGATTCTTACGGAAAAGGAACAGATTACAATTATTGGAACTACGGATTAAAAGGTCAGGTTATTTACAGGCTGAACGGTAGAAATTTCTTTGTATATAATGGAGCTTATTATTCTCAGGCGCCTTATTTGGAGGATTTGTTTATCAACCCGAGAGTCAATGGATCTGTTGCACCCAATGTAAAGAATATGGTAGTAAATGCTAATGATTTGAGCTACGTAATTTCTACACCTTTCTTAAAACTAAGATTAACAGGATATTTAGTGGATACAGAAAATGAAACAACAGTTCAAAGGTTTTTTGCTGATGGAATTCAATTAAGTAATTCTGATGATCAGGGAGATCAGACAATTGTTCAGAGTGCTTTCGTTACGCAGGTAATGACAGACGTGAAGAAAAGAAATATGGGGCTGGAATTGGGAGTAGATGTTAAAGTACTTCCTACATTATCTTTTCAAGGATTGGCAAGCTTAGGACAATATACTTATAGAAACGATCCTACAACTTACTTTGCATCTGATGCTACAGGAACTTTCTCAAATGGGCTTCCTTATCTGAATTTAGGAAAAGCCTATATTAATAATTATCGTCAGGGAGGGACTCCTCAGCAGGCATTCTCTTTAGGCTTCCGTTACAATAATCCAAAATATTGGTGGGTAGGAGCCAACTGGAATTATTTTGATGACAATTATCTGGATCCATCTGCTTTAATCAGAACAGAATCTTTCATCCAAAACAACAATTCGGGAACACCTTATTATAACCTTACAGAGTCTGAGCTGAGAAGAGTACTGGAACCTACAAGATTGCCTTCTTCATTCTTTCTGAATGCAAATGCAGGTAAATCTTGGGTCATTGGTAAATATTATGTATTAATTTCCGCAACGGTAAACAACATTCTCAATAACAGAAAATATATTACCGGGGGATTTGAACAGACTAGAAATGCTAAATTCCCTGATTTTGTACAGGATGCAGATAGAGAATTTACTCTTTTCGGACCAAAATATTGGTATACCCAAGGAAGATCATACTTCGTAAATTTACAGTTTAGATTCTAACATTATCTACTAACTACTTTAATTTAAAATTATTAAAATGAATAATATAAAGAAATACTTAAGTTTAGTAACAGGAGTTGCATTCGCCGCAATTTCTATTACCTCTTGTGTACAAAAAGATGAGTGGGAAACTCCGCCTATCAATTGTGAAAATAAATTTCCTGAAGCAAATACAACAATGGCTGCCATTAAAGCGATGGCACCTGCGAATGGAGCTGTATTGATCACTACCGATCAGATCTTTGACGGATATGTAGTTTCTTCTGACGAAAACGGAAACTTCTATAAAACAATTTCTTTCCAGGATAAGCCTGAAAATCCGACAGTGGGTCTTCAAATAGAAGTTGATAAATCCAGCAATTATGCAGATTACCCAGTTGGAGCACATATCAGAATTAATGCTAAAGGATTAAGAGTAGGAACAGATAGAGGAGCTGTAAAATTAGGTTCCGTTGACCCTACTTATGCAATCGGAAGAATTCCGGCTTCTTTGGTAGGTAGATATATTTCAGGAGTTTGTAATGGAAACGGTCTTGATGTAGCTACTATCAAGCCATTAGAGTTACCAAACCTTGCTGCTGCTAAAAGTGAGCAATACATTAATACATTGGTAAAAGTATCAAATACTCAGTTTACAATTGGAGATATTTATCCTGTTAATAAAACATATATTGATTATGTTGCTGGTGCCGGAGTTGATACAGACAGAACATTGGAAGATGCTTCAGGGAACAGTGTAGTTCTAAGAAATTCTGGATTTTTCTCCGAAGGATCGGCTTTACTGCCAACAGGAAATGGAGATATTACTTTTGTAGTGAGCCGTTACAATACAACTTGGCAAATGTTGATCAGAAATACTAAGGATGTAAACTTCAAAGGAGCAAGAGTGGACGCAACTCCGCCAAAAGGGGGCACTGCGATCACTTATTCGGGTTCTTTCCTTGAAAATTTTGAAAGTTATTCAACTTCACCTGCAAACTTGGAAGTTTATCCTAAATATGTGAACGATCCACTTTTAGGAAACAGATATTGGCAGTTGAAAACTTTTAGTGGAAACAAATATATTCAGCTAGGAGCAAATTCCGGTTCAGGACCTTATGTAACTTATTTTGTGGTACCGGTAGATTTTACGGCTGCAAATACATTGAAATTTGATGTGAATGTAGGATTCTGGAATGGGAATGCTTTAAAAGTTTATTATACAACAAACTATACTCCTCTTGGAGACATTACACAGGCTACCAAAACAGATATTACATCTGCATTTACAATTCCTCAGACACCTACAAGTGGATACGGTGTTTTAGCTCCGGCTGGAACATATAATATTCCTGCTTCATTAACGGGGAACGGATTTATTTTATTCGAATACTCAGGAAACGGAAGTGGTGTTACTACTACAATTCAATTAGATAATATTCAGGTACAATAAAAAATCCGAATGTTTAAATATCAAAGGCTGTCTTTTTTAGACAGCCTTTTTATTTTAGTTTAATGCTTAAAGTGATAAATTTGGTAGACCACATAATTTTCGGTATTCCAGCATAAAATATTTTCTTCAATCAATCTATATAATTCCAATTCCAAATATTTATCTGTAAAATTGAGGTTCTTGTATTCAGAATGAGTAAGAATAAATTGTTTAAATGCCCAAAGTGAAAATGTGATGTCATCCATAAAATAATCATAATGACATTCAGTTCCTTTTATATTCAAACTGCATCCGCTTCCATGAAACCAGAAATGATAATCTTTTATTATACCTTTTCTTGCAAATTGAAGTCCTATTTGAGAAAGTATTCTTTCGTTTTTAATTAAATTATGTTCTTTTCGGATTAATTTTTCAAAATCTTTTATACACTTTATATACTTTGAAAGTATCTCTTCAATCATAATGCAAAAATAAAAAAACCACCGCAAAAGCAGTGGCTTATATTAGTATTAAATTCTTTTAAAAAGAAACTTCATTCACTTCTTTCCCCCTTTGGAAATTCATTGTTTTCTGACTTCCTTTATAAGCTATATTAACGAGGTTAATCTGCTTAGGAAAAGTGCTTAGAAGAATCGTATTTTTTATCTTTAAAGTATTGATATCTGAAACGCCTCCAGCCTCAAAATACACCCATACAGTTTCTCCGCTTACCTGACTTCCTGTGAATGTTATCGTTTTCGGAGAGCCATTGACGTATACATCAAAATTATTATTTACATATTTTTTTACTTCTGCCTCGAATCCTGCCGTATTAGGATTTATTTTAATGGCATCCGAAATATGGTTTGTATTCATTTTTGTGGTGAACTTCAATGTCTTGCTTCCGTCTATATAATCCACTTTCGTCATTGAAGAGTAAAAGTCCACATACGTAAAACTCATTAACATAAAAAATGTTAAAATTCCTGATATATATAAAAATTTTTTCATTTTAAATAATAGATTTGCAATCAAGCTTGTTTGTATTAAGTCACAAATAATATGCCAATTAAAAATTAACGTTCACAGAGTACTTATCGTAAAATGCCTTGATGTGTGCCACTGCTTCGTCAGCCGTGTCTACCACACGATAAAGCTCAAGATCTTCTTCGTGAATCATTTTTTCTTTTAACAAAGTTTCTTTAAACCAATCCAAAAGACCGCTCCAAAAATCAGAGCCGACTAAAACGATTGGAAACCTCCCGATTTTGTTAGTCTGAATCAATGTTAAAGCTTCTGTAAGCTCATCCAATGTTCCAAATCCTCCCGGCATTACGACAAAACCTTGAGAATATTTCACAAACATCACCTTTCTTACGAAGAAATAATCGAAGTTCATGGAATATGATTTGTTGATGTAAGGATTAAAATGCTGCTCAAACGGCAGGTCAATATTCAGCCCGATAGATTTTCCTTGTGCATTGAAAGCACCTTTATTTCCGGCTTCCATGATTCCGGGGCCGCCTCCGGTAATAATTCCGAATCCTATTTTTGTAATTTTTTCTGCAATTTCTACAGCCATTTTGTAGTATTTGCTTTGAGGTTTCAGCCTTGCAGACCCGAAAATAGAAACGCAGGGTCCTATTTTTGCCAGTTTTTCGTAGCCGTCTACAAACTCAGCCATTACCTTAAATACCATCCAGCTGTCTTTCGTGATGGTTTCGTCCCAGGTTTTTTGCCTTAGACTGTTTTGTAATTTTGTTTCGTTAATATCAAGTTCAGGATTTACTAAACTTTCATCCCTCATTCCTTCAATTCCCATTGCAAAAAATTATTTAAAATGTTTTTCGGCTTCTATTACAGATTCCGGTCTTCCGACATCTATCAGGATACTGTCGTGCAAAAAGCCATGAATATGCTCTGTCTGCATCAGATCCAGATATTCTTCCATAACGGAAAATTTGCCTGTTCTTTTTATTTTATCAAAGATAACAGGGTTGATGCAGTGAACACCGCTGAAAGCCAATGCTTTGAATCCTTTGTTGAATTCCGCGAGCCTCTGTTCACCGGTCTGTACATTCAGCCAGCCCCTCAAAACCATATCATCATTGAATAGTAATTTTCGTGAACTTTCTCTATCCGAAACAGCTAATGTAGCAAAATCTTTTATCTTTTTATGATATTCTACAAAGTCTGTGATATTGATGTCCGTTAAAATATCCGCGTTCATGATGAGAAAATCTTCCCCGTGATCAAGAAGTTTTCTGGCAAAAACCAAGCCACCGCCGGTTTCCAATAGTTCTTCCGTTTCGTCTGAGATTTCTATTTTGCATCCGAAATTATTATTTTGATTTAAAAAATCAACTATTTGATTTCCAAAATGGTGAACATTTATGACAAAATCGGTTATTCCGAAACTTTTTAAATATTTAATATTTCTTTCCAAAAGAGGGACGCCGTTCACCTTTACCAATGCTTTCGGATGATGATCTGTAAAAGGTTTTAATCTTGTGCCTTTTCCTGCTGCGAAAATAAGTGCCTTCATTATTTATAATAGATAAGTGATGAATGATAATCGATAAATATAAACAGTTTTTCAATCATTTATAAATAATCGCTTATCATTTATGAATTCAGTTGATGCTGCTCATCATGATGAAGGCTGATTTCAACTTTATCACCATATTTTTCCTGAATAAAATGAGCAATTTTAATTGCAGAATACACTGATCTGTGCTGTCCTCCGGTACATCCGAAATTGATCTGAAGATTTTCAAAGCCTCTTTCCAGATAGTTGTCGATATTAATTGAAACTAAGCTTTTGATTAATTCTAAAAACTTTGGCATTTCAGTTTTTGTTTCCAGATATTCCTGAACGCCGATGTCATCTCCGGTCTGGATTTTATATTCCTCAATTCTTCCGGGATTTAAAATTCCACGGCAATCGAACGTAAAACCGCCGCCGTTTCCCGATTCATCCTTTGGAATTCCTCCTTTTTTATACGAAAAACTGTGTATGTCGATGTGTAGCATTTTCTTTTCTATTTAAATTTTGAACTATAAAGTTCATTGTTTATTGTTAATTTTTTTTTTTCACTTCTGCGATTCACTTTTATCATTCTGAGGGAATCTCAACTTGTTTTTTTAGATCCTTCGACTGCTTCGTGCTCAGGATGACATCGCTGATACTAACTGCCTTATTGAAACGTAATTCAATCATTGTCAGTCTGAGCCTGTCGAAGACTTTAATTATTCAAAATTTCCTCAATTTTCAACCTTGTTTTCTCCAAACTCAATTGATGAATCACTTTTTCCAGCTCAGGAAAATCTTTTATATCTTCCCAGTTACGGGCAAATTCTGTTATATTTTCAATTCCTTTTTCTATGCTTGCAATAAAATGATGCTTCCTTTGAATAAGCCCCCGAAATCCGTAAGCCCCCAAAACCTGCAAAAATCTCATCAGCTGAATTGGTTTAACCGAATTTTTTAGTTGAAGCTGAATGTCGTTATTTTCAAATTGGCAGATATAAAAATCAAGCATTTCATTTTTAAAATTTTCAGGGAAATTAGCTTTCGCCTGAAACAGAAAAGAAATCACATCATACATCAAAGGCCCTTCCATTGCAGACTGATAATCGATAAATGAAACTTCATTTTTTTCATCAACCATAATATTTCTGGACTGAAAATCGCGGATCATTAATCCTTTGGGTTCAAGATTTTCGATGAGGTTTACGATTCCCTTGAATTCTTTCAGAAGGGTAGATTTATGATATTCCAGTTCCAAAACATCTGCCACGAAATTTTTAAAATAATATAAATCGTGGGTTACAGGAAGTTCATCATACCTTTCATATTCAAAAGTTTTGCTGAAATCAATGGTATCCTGTGTTGAAATTTGTAGCTGATATAATTTTTTTAAAGTCTGCTTGATTAAAGATTTTACTTTTTCAGATAAGCCCTCCTTTGAAATAACTTCCGAAAGGGTATTTTCTCCCAGAAACTCCTGAATGTACATTTTTTTATCCTCAGAAATTTTAAAAATTGTCGGGGTGTTGAGGCCTAAATCTGAGAAAATTTTAGAATAATATAAAAAACTTTCGTTCTCCCTGATATTTTCATTGCATGTAATAATATACTTCTGATTTTCAGTTTTAGCTAAAAAATTTACTCTCGAAGAACCACTTTGAGCTAAAGTAATAAACTCAGAAGATTTTTTACCTGTATAATTTTCAAAAAATTGTTTGGCGATTTCAGAATTCATAGACGAAACAAATATAGTAATTTACAGTCTAATTTCTATATTTGCATTATGCTAAAGGATTTTAAACCAGTTTTAAGCATTTTGTTGCGCTTCATCATCGTTTATCTGGTGCTGCTTTTTGCTTACCAGTTTTACCTGAATCGTTTTCAAAGCGAGGGGCTCGATCCTTTTTCCAGGATGATTGCCGAACAGGTGCGTCATATCCAAAATTCTATCAGCTATCCGACTCAGCTTTACAATGATGTGAAAAGGGAGCAGGTTTGGTTTTATGTAAAAACCGGTTATGCAACAAGAATGGTGGAAGGTTGTAATGCAATTTCTGTAATGATCCTTTTTATAGCATTTGTTTTTGCCTTTTATAAAGGTTCGAAAACATTTGTTTTTGTATTGGCCGGCTTGGTTTTACTTTATCTGATGAATCTCCTCAGAATTGTAGGGTTAAATATCGTAATGACCGATTACAAGCAATATGGAAAGATTTCGCATGATTTTATTTTTCCTGCCGTGATCTATGGAACTGTTGTGGTTCTCTGGTTAATTTGGATTAAATTTTTTGCTTTAAAACATGAAAATTCTTAATTGGTTTTTAGTGATCCTCGGTGTATTTGGCCTGATAGCTGTGAGAGGGCTTGAGGATAAAATTTTCTATGATCCTTTTCTTAATTATTTTCATGAAGCCAATAAAAATCTGGCATTTCCTTCTTTTGAGTGGGGAAAATTAATTGCCGGATATCTTTTCAGATTTATTTTAAATTTATTTTTTTCCTGTCTGATTATTCATTTTTGGTTTAAAAATATAAAATGGACCATTCAGGGAGCGATTTTAATTACTATAATTTTCGCCATCACTTTCCCGATTTATCTGTATTGTATTTATGATAGATTTGAGATAGGGTATTTATTTTCGTTTTATATGCGGAGGTTTGTGATACAGCCTTTAATTTTATTGCTGATAATTCCGATGTTTTATTACCGTAAACAGGTGGTGGAAAAGGGCAAAGAAAGCAAATAGGCTGAGAAAGCTAGTTTTTATGATTGATATAGTCTTCGACGAGCTTAGACTGACACTGATTGAATTACGTTTCAATAAGGCGGCTAGTATTAGCGATGTCATCCTGAGCGCGAAGCAGTCGAAGGATTTATTTTAAATGCAAATAGTTTTTCACAAATGATACAATTTTTTATCAATAGAAGCGGGCTTTAGCCCGTTTTAGAGAATAACCGCTAATTTGGCTTTAGCCAAAACTTAAGGATTAAAATAAAACTACTCAGCGCTGTGCTTATCTACACAAGTCACATTTTCAGGCGTCCACTTTACTCTTTTTACAAAATCTTTTTCGCGAACCGGGCAGTCTGAGATTTGGCAGATCGGGCAGGAAATCAGCTTGCAGTCATCCATGTGAAAATTAAACTCAACGCTTCTTTTTGTGTTTTTAGCTAAAAGAATAATCATTTTTTCCATTTCATTGTGGGCATCGCGAAGGCTGTAATACCAAGGTAAAGTAATGTGGGCATCGATGTGTAGGGAAGCTCCAAACTGCTGGATTTTCATGTTGTGAACGTCTATCCACTCTGTACGGCGGTTTTCTTCCAGAACTTTAATGATTTGGTTTAACAGCTCAGGATCTTGCTCGTCCATAATTCCGCTTAAAGATTTTCGAACGATCTTGTACCCAATAAATATGATATAAAGCCCAAAAAGCAAGGCTACGGCAGAATCCAGCCAATAAATTTTTGTAAAATAAACGATCACCAAACTGATCACCACTCCAAGTGTGGTAATGGTATCAGATTGCAAGTGCTTTCCGGATGAAATCAGAACCAAAGAGTTTTCACGCTCTCCTTTTTTTATGGAAATATAACCCAGTAAATAGTTGATAACAGCCGTTGCTGCAATAATCCAGATTCCAATATCAATTTTATTTAAAACCTTCCCAGTCAATAAACTATGAACGCCTTCATAAATGATCATTATCCCGGCAATGGCAATTAAAGCTCCCTCGATGCCGGAAGTCACAAACTCTACTTTTCCGTGTCCGTAAGGGTGGTCTTCGTCCTTAGGTTTGGCCGCCAAATGCAAAGAATAGAGTCCCATGAATGCACTGATTACATTCACAATGCTTTCCATGGCATCAGAGAATACGGCATCGGAACTGGTAAGCTTCCACGCAACAATTTTTCCGATAAAAAGGATAATTCCAAAAACGGCAATAAGCTTTTGAAAGCCTACCTTATCTTTAATTTTATTCTTTTGAACGTTCATAGTTTGATAAAAAAAAGAATCTCAATTCTGAGACTCTTTTTATTTTTGTTAGTTTACACTAAGTTATTTGCTACAATGTATTCTGCGATCTGTACTGCATTGGTAGCGGCTCCTTTTCGCAGGTTGTCTGCCACAATCCAAAGATTCAGGGTCTTCGGCTGTGAAAGATCTCGTCTTATCCTTCCGACGAAAACTTCATCTTTACCTTCTGAGTACAGCGGCATTGGATATTCGTTGTTTTTCACGTCGTCCATTACCACAACTCCCGGCGTTTCTGATAAGATTTTTCTTACTTCATCAATATCAAATTCGTTTTCAAATTCGATGTTTACACTTTCAGAATGACCTCCCTGTACAGGAACTCTTACTGCAGTTGCCGTTAAATTAAATGTATCGTCACCTAAAATTTTCTTAGGTTCTTTCATTAATTTAATTTCTTCTTTCGTATAATCATCATCCGCAAAAACGTCGCAGTGCGGAAGTGCATTTTTGAAGATCTGATAAGGATAAACTTTTGCTATGGAGTCGTCTCCGTTGATCTCTAAATTTAGCTGGTCAACCGCCGCTTTACCAGTTCCGGTAACGGATTGGTAAGTAGACACGATTACTCTTTTCAGATCATATTTTTTGTTTAAAGGTCCTAAAACCATTACTAATTGAATCGTTGAACAGTTCGGATTGGCGATGATTTTGTCTTCTTTTGTTAAAACATCCGCATTGATTTCCGGAACGACTAACTTCTTGCTTGGGTCCATTCTCCATGCCGATGAATTGTCGATCACTGTTGTTCCCACTTCTGCAAAAAGCGGAGCAAACTCAAGGGAAGTAGAACCTCCTGCTGAGAAAATGGCAATATCCGGTTTGGCAGCTATAGCGTCTTTTATGCTTACAATCGTAAATTCTTCCTGTTTATACTTCACCTTTTTACCAATAGATCTTTCCGATGCTACCGGAATTAACTCGGTGATAGGGAAGTTCCTTTCTTCCAGAACTTTAAGCATAACTTGTCCAACCATTCCTGTTGAACCTACTACAGCTACTTTCATTGATTTAATTAAAAAATTTAAAGATTAAAATATTTAAAAATTATAAACTCAGTATTTATAATTCATAACTCATAACTTTTTACGCCCCGAAGACTCTAGCCCACGGGAACGCGAATGCGAATAAACCTACTGCAATTAATCCCATAATTACAATTCCTAAAGAAATGGTAGGATTGGTTTTTACTTTTTTGTTGATAACAGTCATTAAAACAGCTGCGATCAACATCGAAAATGGATGTTCTACATATTGAAATCTTAAGTCTGCGTTTTTCATTATTGAACCCATATCCATTCCTTTTGAGAATTTAATGATCAACATAACAACTCCCAATAAAAACTGAACGTGGAAGAAGATCATTGTGAAAAGTGTTGTTTTCTTCAGGAAATTATTCACTTTACCACTGTATCCGAACATGGTAGCCAAAAGCGCAATAACAAATAATGTCACTAAAAGAATTTCCAAATATCCAAATCCTTTATGAGCATTAAGCAAAATGTTGTAAAAATCCATAATCCTATTTTTTCTTTTTTCTAGTTCACAAATATAGCAAAAATCCCGGCGAAAAGCCGGGATTGATATTTATAAAATCTAATGTTTTTATTAGAAGTTGAATGATAGATTTGCAGCCCATGTTCTTCCGAATCCGAAAAGCACACGATTTGATGGGTCGATACCTTTGTATAAAGTTGATTGGTAAGCTTCGTACTGAGCCGCTGTTGCAAACTGATCGCTTGTCTTAGTGAACACGTTTGTTGAAGCATCAGAAATATAAGTAGTATCAAACAAGTTGTATACATTAGCACCAATTGTAAAGTATTGATTGTTATCTCTTAGTCTGATTTTATAAGATACCCCAACGTCAAATAGGTTAAAATCTGGCAACTTCATTACTCCTTTTTGTTGTGCCGTTTCGTTAGAGAATGTTGCGATATCAATTGAAGAGTAAAGTTTACCTACATATCTCCAAGTACTGAAAATACTAAGATCTTTTACCGGCTTTACAGTAGCTCCCAATGATGCTGTCATTTGAGGGATACTGTTGTTGCTTGTTCCTCCCACTTTTACTTTATCTAAATAAAGAGTTGTAGATGTAGAAGTTCCAGCTAAAGTAAGCGGGTTGTTGTTGTCATCAAACGCAGCTCCTGTAGCATTACCTTCATAGTAGTAATCTCCCCAAGAGAACATACCTTGAATTTCTAAGAAATTAAGTGGTTTGTAAACTGCATCTACTTCAACTCCTTGGTGGATTTCAGTAATACCGCTGATTTCTGCATATCCTGTAGTTGTTGTATTATCAGGTAAAGTAAACGTTTGGTTTGTTCTTCTTAACCATCTGTCTCCCCATGAAGTTCTATAGATGTTAACATTGGCACTAAGCTTAGAAGATCTGAAGCCATAACCAATCTCAGCAGAGAAGATTTTTTCGTTAGTTAATGTTGGATTTACTACCTGGAAGTTACTTGGGTAAACAGAATTGAAGAATGGTTGTTTACTATAATATCCGACATTTGCAAAAACATTGTGGTTTTCATTAATGTTATAGTTCGCACCTCCTTTGATGTTATAACCAAATAAATTTTTAAACCCTGTTTTTGTATTAACCGTTTGTCCTTGTTGTTTAGTTACACCATCTTGGATAAAGTTGTCAATTCTTTGGTAACCCTGGTTAGAAACCGATCCTTGTGCGAATACGGATAAATTATCTTTAGAATATTCTACCTGACCAAATCCACTATACCAAATAACCTCTCCGTCGTTGCTATATCCAATCTGATCCTGAATTGGAGCTGTTTTTCCTCCGAATGGATTCCAAGTTAACTTTTGATAATCGTAAGAATTGCTAACAATATTAGGGGCAACATTTTTGTTATTACTATCCTTATATCCAGAAGCTCCATATAGATCTGAAACAACTTGATAGTGATATCCATAATAATACCTGTCGTCTGTACCTACTGAGAAATTCCAGTTGTCGTTGATTTTGTGTTGGAAGTTTGCTAAAATACCATACCAGTTGTGAGAGTTTATACTTGATCTACGGATCAAAGTACTTCCAGGAGCAGCTGTATTTACGTTAACAGCCTTGTTTGCGGCAAAGATAGCATCATAATTGAAGTGACCGGAAGCATCAAGGAAAGATGCATCAGTAATTCCTTTTCCTCCAACTCTACCTAAATCACCAGTTCCACCACCTCTACCATTAGACATATAGGCTACAGTACTTAACTTTGATTTATCATTGATATTCCAATCCCAGTTAAGCATCATTACAGGCTTAGAATAATAGTTAGCTCTGTTAGCCAACGCTACTTTATTTCCATTTGCATCTGTGTAATAACCATAATCTGAGTTATACTGTCTGTATGGTGTACCGTCTTGATCCGGATTAAACTTTATATAATTTGCAATTGTAGGAGAGAATGTTCTCTGGTTATGCCACTGAGGTGCAGAAGTTATTGTAAATTGGAAATTATGTTTTTTATTAGGTTCCCAACCTAATGCAAAATAGTAAGCATAAGATTCATAATCTGTATTTTCGATGTAAGTGCTACCAGCTTGTCTGCTCATTAAGAATGAAGAAGACCATCCTTTATCAGATTTACCGGTATTATAAGCGAAAGATGTTTTAAAATAATCGTTGTTACCAACTCCTAATCTAATAATCCCTCCTTTTTTCATATCTGCTGATTTTGTTAAGAAGTTCATTGTACCTCCTACAGAAGCAATTGCTAACTTAGAAGAACCTAAACCTCTTTGTACCTGCATTGTACTCGTAACGTCAGCTAATCCGGTCCAGTTTGAGAAATAAACAGTACCACCTTCCATATCATTTACAGGCATACCGTTTACCATTACAGCAATGTTTCTAGATTCAAATCCACGCATTGTGATCTGAGAATCTCCAAAACCACCACCACCTTTTGTAGCATATACAGACGGTGTCGTGTTCAATAATTCAACAAGCTCTTGGTTTCCTTGTCTTTCAAGAATTTGTGCAGCTTTAATAGTAGATACTGCAACCGGTGTCTTTCTATCTTTCGCGATATCAGTAACACCTCTTAAGATTACCTCTTCAATGTCTTTGGATTTGGATACTGTATCCTGACCCTGTTGAGCATAATAAACGCTGGCTGTAGATAAGGTAATTATCGCAGTCAGCATTGATTTGTTGATTAATTTCATAATCGTTAGTAATAGTTAGATTTAAATTTTATGCAAAATTCGGGAAATAAAGTTTAACTAATATTAACTATATGTTAATTTTTAACGAATCTTAATAGCGTGTAAGATGTTGATTTTCAATTTTATAAATAAAAATTGAATTTTTGTATGAAAAAAATCATATTATTGAATTTTTAACAAATCAAGGCTATTTTTGTTAAAAATTCAACGCTATTTCACGGCTTTGAGACTCAAATCCATATTCTCGGCAGAGTGCGTCAATGCGCCTGCAGAGATATAGGTAACACCTGTCGAAGCGATTTCTTTCAGCTGTTCACGGGTAATCCCGCCGGATGCTTCAGTTTCACAAACCCCATTGATCATTTTTACGGCTTGCTTTATTGTTTTAACGTCCATATTATCAAGCATAATCCTGTCGACTTTTGCTTTGATGGCTTCCTGAACTTCTTCAAGGTTTCGGGTTTCAACCTCTATTTTTAATTTCTTTTTATTCTTTTTTATATAATCTTTAGCCATTTTCACGGCATTTGTGATGCTTCCGTTGTAGTCGATGTGGTTGTCTTTCAGCATGATCATATCGTAAAGACCATATCTGTGATTGGTTCCGCCACCGATTGCTACCGCCCACTTTTCACAAACTCTGAAATTCGGAGTAGTTTTTCTTGTGTCTAAAAGTTTTGTTTTAGTGCCTATTAATCTGGAATCCCAGTCATGGGTAAGGGTTGCGATTCCACTCATTCGCTGCATACAGTTTAGGATCAATCTTTCCGTTGATAATATGGATCTTGCGCTTCCGGTGACAATGAATGCGACGTCACCAACTTTTACGGCATCTCCATCTTTTACGAAAGTTTCAACTTTTAAGTTTTTATCAAAAGTTTTAAAGATAATTTCAGCCAATTCCACGCCGGCAAGGATACAGTTTTGTTTTACCAAAAGCTTTGCACTCTGCTCCAGATCTTTCGGAATCGTAGAAAGCGTAGAATGGTCGCCATCCTGGATATCTTCTTCTAAAGCGTTTTTGATGAATTGTTTTAAAACTTTATCTGTAACGTATGCTGGTCTTTTCATTTTATATGCTTTTTTTTAAGCTAAATCTTTATTATAAAACGCGCCCTTATTCTCCGTCATTTCCATAGACTGTGTAATGATGAGGTAGGCAACGGTTGTTAAATTCCTTAATTCTGATAGCTGCGGTGAAAGAATGGAGTAGTGGTAAATCTCATTTACGGCGGCAGCAATTTCCTGGTGTTTTTGTAAAGCCATGTTCAAACGGCGGTTGCTTCTTACAATTCCCACAAGATCGCTCATCATTTCCTGAAGCTGTTTTCTTAAATAAGAGACAATTACCATCTCATCCATGATTTTCATTCCTTCTTCGTTCCATTCGGGAACTGCTTTCAAATCGTCGAAATTAAAATTATTTTCATTTAATAAATCAACGGTTTTCATGGCCGCATTATGTCCGAAAACCAGACCCTCTAATAAAGAATTTGATGCTAATCTGTTCGCGCCGTGAAGTCCGGAATTGGTACATTCGCCCACTCCGAAAAGGTTTCTGATGGAAGACTGCCCGTCACTGTCCACTTCAATTCCGCCCATTAGGTAATGACAAGCCGGAACAACAGGAATCAGCTGAGTGAAAGGATCAATCCCTTCATCTTTGCATTTTTTATAGATATTTGGGAAATGTTCAAGGAATTTATCATGATTCATTTCCCGGCAGTCTAATCCTACATATTCATCACCGGTGATCTTCATTTCTGCATCAATGGCTCTTGCAACGATGTCTCTGGAGGCCAGTTCTTCACGTTCATCATATTTATGCATGAATTTTTCGCCCCTTTTTGTTCTTAATTTTGCCCCGTCTCCGCGAACAGCTTCTGAAATTAAGAATAGCATTCCATCTATTTTGCTGTACAAAGCCGTCGGATGAAACTGGTAATACTGCATATTGGAGACCTTTCCTTTTGCTCTTGCAACAAAAGCAATTCCGTCACCTGTTGCAATCGTTGGGTTGGTGGTATTTTTATAAACGTGTCCGGCTCCGCCTGTTGCGACCAACGTTATTTTAGAAGTAATTTTTTTAATTTTCTTGGATTTTTCATCTAAGATGTATGCTCCGTAGCAATGGATGTCGCCTTCGTTCAGCTCTTTTCCCGGAACATGGTGTTGTGTAATGATATCGATTACATAATGATGATCAAGAATTTCAATATTCGGGCTGTTTTTAGCGGTTTCCAATAAAGCTCTTTCTATCTCAAACCCTGTGATATCTTTATGATGTACAATTCTGTTTTCGGTATGCCCGCCTTCTCTTCCTAGTGCAAATTCTCCATTTTTCATGTCAAAATTTGCGCCCCATTCTACAATTTCTTTGAATCTTTTCGGAGCTTCAGTTACCACCATTTTCACGATATCGCGTTTGTTTTCGCCGTCTCCGGCACGCATGGTGTCTTCGATATGTTTGTCGAAATTATCATTTTTAGAATCTGTAACTACGGCAAGACCGCCTTGTGCGTATTTGGTATTGCTTTCGTCTTCATCAGATTTTGTTACGATGATTATTTTGGCATCAGGAAGCTGCTCAGAAACCTTTATGGCGTAAGAAAGTCCCGAAATGCCGGAACCAATTACTAATACATCCGCTTTTATCATTATACTTACTTTAGGTCAATCGTCTAAACAATTAAATAAATTTAAACAATTTTTCGTTTGGTTTTCTTACTTTTTTCATATGCTGGAAATAATCTTCCTCCGATCGGTAGCCCAAAGCAAGGGTAACGGTTACTTTTTCGGTTTCAGGATTTATGTTTAGAATTTCTTCAATAAGCTCCTGTCGGAAACCTTCCATCGGGCAGGAGTCTATATTTTCTATAGCTGCAGCGTACATGAGATTTGCCAGAACGATATAGGATTGTTTTTCTGCCCAATTGAAAATTTCATCTTGCGTTTTTTGACTAATATGTTGATTGATGCTGTTTCTGAAAAGTTCAAGTTTTTCCGGAGGAGTTTCCCTTACCTCGGAAATGTGCCTGAAATATCCGTTGACATAGTTCTCATCAACTGTTTTTTTTGAAATAATAACAATGAGATGAGAACAGGTGGAAATCTGTGACGGATTGTAAAAAGCAGGAATTAATTTTTGCTTCATTTCCTCACTTTCCACAACCAGGATTTTATAAGGCTGAAGACCCAGAGAGCTTGCAGATAACTTCCCTGATTCAAGAATATTGAAAAGTTTTTCTTGAGGGATGATTTCTTTATTAAATTTTTTCACAGAATATCTTCTGCTTAAAGCCTCTAAATAATTCATATGACAAATTTAAGAATTGAATGTGAATTAAATTAGTTTAAAACGAAATATCTCATTCTAAATTAAGGCCAAAAAAAGACCGCTCCAAAAAATTGAAGCGATCTTTATAATAGAATGATGTTTTTATTAATCTCTATTTTTCACAAGCACCCATCCTGAATATTTGATTGGGGTGTTTTTCTTGTCATTTTCATTCCATGAAACAGAATACCAGTAGCTTCCTGTCGGAACTTTTCTTCCGCCTACTGTTCCGTCCCATCTGTATTTTGTTGATTTGTCTGCGCGGTGAATCTGCGCGCCGTATCTGTCGAATACATTGAAAACAAGATTTTGTTTGCCTGCCAATGCAGAATAATCGATACCGTCGTTGATTCCGTCTCCGTTTGGAGTAATTACATTAATTAAATTCGGAACTACGATGGTAACGTCGATAGGCTCACAGTCATAAGCATCTTTTACATATATTTTAGTATCTCCTCTCGCAACATTTTTGAATTCATTAGAATCCTGCCAGTTGATGCCGTCTAATGAATACTGGTAAGGTGCAGTTCCTCCTATTGCGTAAACAGTAACTGTAGTGCTGGAAATATCAATGCTTGATATGACAGGTTGTTCTGCAGCGTACACTTTTACTGTTTGTGTCGCCACACATTCTCCTGATTTTAATTTTACCCAATATGTCCCTACTCCCACATCATTAATGGTTTGAGTAGTAGCACCTGTGCTCCATTCGTAGCTTGTAAATCCTGGTCCTGCATCCAATGTTGTTTTGTCTTCAATACAAATAATTTTATCTTCTAAAATTTTTGAGAAAACCGGTGGAATCACCTCCAACGTAACTTTTGCAATATCGTAACAGCCGAAAGAGTTTGTTACTTTAATATAAACCACCCCGTTCGGAGCAATATAGTTATTTGGATTTGCAATAGGGTTGGTTCCATTCTGAGCATCTGTTAATGATGGGAAATAAGTTTTAGTTATACCTGTAGATGTACCTATTACCGGTGCTGTCGTAAGATTGAATAAACCTGTTGAAGGCTTGGTTTCAATAAAACAAGTTCGTAAAGAAGCGTCTGTGGCGGTAACTGTTGGAGCAACTTTTAATGTGATCGTTGCATCATTATTGTCACATAATACCGATGATGGATCTTTAATCACTACAGAAATATTGGTATCAGAATTATACTGGAAATTTGTAGGATTCGCAATCGGAGTTCCACTTCCTGTAATATAATAAGTGAAATTATAATTGCTCGGAGTTGCCGTAAGCTGAGAGTTGAATGTCGTTAAATCAACCGTTGACATACCCGCCAAATCCGGACAGATCGATTTTGTAATCGCACTTTCCAGCAAAGGAATTTTATCAACAAAAACTTTTACGTTTTTAATTGAATGTCTTGATCTTGCCCCACCTGTAGAAGCTGAAAATCCGAAATATCCTACCGTCATTGCAGCTGCAGCACCGGAAGGAGCAAAAGACTGATTACAGATTACTGTACCATTAACTGTAATTTTTACAATCCAGTTTGCAGGAGCAGCAGGATCTACTTCTGCGGTCACTTCAACGTGCTTATAAGCCGATCCCTGGAACGGTAACGTTGAATTAAGATCCGGAGAGTGGAAAGAACTTCCAGGAATATTGAAGAATTCCACATTGTTGGTGTCGGTTGTGTTTTGCACCTGTCCGTAAGCAACGTGTACTTTACTCATACCGGTGCTTCCTGTAGCATTGTTGTAGGTATCAAAGCCTACGATGAAACCGATTGCATTTTGTGAAACTCCGATACCGGAACCTAATACGCTGGCAACCGGTGGGTTAGCTAAATACCAGAATGCGATGCCATCTCCGTTATAGGTCTGGCTGGAATCCATTCTGAAGTCAAATTCTATCCTCCATTTGTCACAATACTTTAGGTTGATTGGCTCATTGAGTCGGATAGATCCGGAATTATCATTCACGTCCGGGGTAAGCTGCACGAAATCTCCACTTACCACAGTAGGTCCTACCATCGTCCATCCTGTAGTGTTTACTGGATTTCCGGAGAGCTGATAAGTTTGAGAGAGAAGCTGCTTAGGCAGACAGAATAATAAAATGAAAAATAAAAGGGGTAGTTTTTTTTCCATATACGAGAGTTTATTAGTTTTAGACTTTGTAAATATAATTAATTTTCATTGATTAATGATGAGTTGTTTTATAGTTTTGTGTATAGATTTATTAAATTTGTTTAATGAATAGAATAAATATCAGAAAATTTTACTTTTTTGAAGTTTATGATTCAGATCATAAATCCTTTAGTTGTCGTAAAAAGAACACTCCGAATATTTTTTGAGTGTTCTTTTTCTATATAGGATAGGAATTGATTTTTAGTCTCGGTTTTTAACTAGAATCCATCCTGAATATTTAATTGGCGTATTCTTCTTATTATTTTCATTCCATGAAACAGAATACCAATAGTTTCCTGTAGGAACTTTTCTTCCGGCTACGGTTCCGTCCCATCTATATTTGTTGGACTTATCGGCCTGATGTATTTTTGCGCCGTATCTGTCAAATACATTAAATACAAGATTTTGTTTCCCTGCCAATGCAGAATAATCAATCACGTCGTTAATTCCGTCTCCGTTTGGAGTAATTACATTAATTAAATTCGGAACTACAATTGTAATATCAATCGGATCACAGTCATAAGCATCTTTCACATAAATTTTAGCATCTCCCCTCGGAACATTTTTAAATTCATTAGAAACCTGCCAGTTAATACCATCCATCGAATATTGATATGGTGCCGTTCCTCCCGTTACATATACCGTAACTGTCGTATTTGAAATATCAACACTCGTTATTACAGGTTGTTCAGAAGGATAAACCTTTACCGTTTGTGTAGCGACACATTCTCCTGTTTTTAATTTTACCCAATATGTTCCAACCGTTACATTATTAATAGCCTGAGTGGTTGCTCCGGTGCTCCATTCATAACTTGTAAATCCTGGTCCTGCATCCAGAGTTGTTTTATCTTCGATACAAATGATCTTGTCTTGTAAAACACTTGAAAATACTTGTGCAATTACAATTAAATTAACTTTTGCGATGGCATAACAACCATTGGCATTAGTCACTTTAATATAAACGACTCCATTAGGAGAAATGTAGGCAGTAGGATTCAATATTTCATTGGTTCCGTTTGCTGCATCAGTTACCGATGGATAATATTTTTTAGTCGCAGATTGTGTAGTTACCGCTGCTAAAGTAAGGTTGAATAATGCCATTGACGGGTTACTTTCAATAGAACATGACCTTAAAGTTGCTCCCTGTACCGTAACTTCCGGGTATAAAGCAAGGGTTACTTCAGCTACATCCACACATCCTTGCGGTGTAGTTACTTTACAATAAAGCGTTGCTGCAGGTGAAAGATATGCTGTTGGGTTTGTTATCTGGTTAATATTATTATTCAGGTCGTACATCGTATTGTAGAACTGTTTGGTAACTCCCGGAACTGTCGATACGGCAGCTGTGGTGAGATCAAATATTGCACCTCCCGCATTATTGTTGTTACATCCGGTTAGCGTTGCATCAGAGGCTGCAAAAGGAGTTGGGTTTAATACAATTTGTCCGTCTCCATTGTCACATAACGTAGATGAAGGATCCTTTACAACTACCGTAATATTCACAGGACCAGAATATTGATAACTTGAAGGATTGGTAATAGGTGTTCCGCCGGGACCAAAATAAGTAAAGATATAATTGGCCGGATTTGTTACAAATTGATTTTGAAAAGAGGTTAAATCCACAGTGCCGTTTCCTGTTGCCGGATTTACACAGACAAAAGGTGTAACTGTATTCGTTAAAATCGGAACTTTATCAATATAAATTTTAGCATTTTTAATAGAATGTCTTGCACTGGCTCCACCTGTTGCCGCAGAGAATCCAAAATATCCGGTCGTCATCCCGATTGCTCCGCCTGAAGGTGCAAAAGACTGATCCACGATCAGAACGCCATCAAGTCGGATTTTGATGATCCAGTTGGTCGGGTTTGTAAGATCGGTTTCTCCGTTTACTTCAACGTGCTTGTAAGTAGAACCTACAAATGGCTGCGTAGGATTCAGATCCGGTGAGTGGAATGTGCTTCCCGGTGTATTGTTATATTCAATATTATTGTTTCCGACAGGTAAATTGTTGGTTCCGTACAAAAGGTGAATTTTACTCATTTGTCCCTCTGTGGTATTGTTGAAAATATCAAAACCAACCATCAATCCATTGGCATTTGCAGGAATTCCTAATCCTCCTCCGGCAACAAATGCTGATGGTGGATTAGCGAGATACCAAAAGGTAAAGCCATCGCCTCTTCCATATTGTGTCGTACCGTTTCCATCAATTCGGAAATCGAATTCCACTTTCCATTTGTCACAATATTTAAGGTTGATAGGGGTTGAAAGCTTTATAGCGCCATATTGATTTCCCATATCCTGGGTAAGCCGTATAAAATCTCCGCTTACTGCTGCGCTTGACACAAGATCCCATCCGGTTGTGTTTACCGGATTTCCTGCAAGCTGATAAGTCTGGGAGTATAATCTTCCTGATACAGAGACGAAAATAATAAAAAGATAATAGAGTAAATTTTTTTTCATCTGAAACAAATTGGTTGATTTAGTTAGTTTGTAAAGATATTGAATTTTGTGCGTTTTCTGATTATTATTTGTTAAATATGGCATTGATTTTATTAATTAAATAATAAAAATTAAAAAATGTAATTAAAGTAATAATTTTAATTTAAAAAATACCTATTAAAATATCAATTGAATAAAAAAAGATCACTTCATAATTGAAGTGATCTTTGGGGTGAAATTATTCCCTATTTTTTACCAATACCCAGCCGTTGTAGGTTGTTTGTGTATTGTTTTTGTTATTTTCATTCCATGTGATGGTGTACCAGTAAGTTCCGGTCACTACTTTTTTACCTCCGGCAGTTCCGTCCCATTTATAGTTTCGCAGTTTGTTTGCTTCATATAATTTGTTTCCATATCTGTCATAAATGGTGAAAACCAGATTTTTCTTGTAGGCTAAAGCTGAATAATCAATTACGTCATTTAAATTGTCTCCGTTTGGCGTAATCGCATTGATCAGATTTGGTACAGTGATTTGTACGTGAATTGGCTCACAATTGTAAGAGTCTCTTACATATACTACCACTTCTCCTCTCTGAAGACCTGTGAATACATTAGAATCCTGCCAGTTGATACCGTCCAAAGAATATTGGTAAGGAGCTTTTCCTCCAGCTACATTTACAGTAATTGTATTATTGGTAATATCGATACTTGAAATTACCGGCTGTGGTGCAGGGTTTACCTTTACAATTTGCTTGGTCGTACATTTTCCTGTTTTCAGCAACACCCAATAAAGTCCCACAGAAACTCCCTGGATAGATTGGGTGGTATCTCCCGTACTCCACAAATAGCTGTCGAATCCTGGTCCTGCATCAAGAGTGGTTCTGGAATCTATACAAATTGTTTTATCTTTTAATATAGTAGAATAAACTGGTTCTAAAACTTTCAGATTAATTTTAGCAATCATAAAACATCCTGCAACATTTGTGATTCTTACATAAACCACCCCGGTTGTTGTAATGTAATTTGTTGGTGTTCCAATAGGGTTGGTTCCTGCCAAAGCGTCCGCTAAAGTTTTATAATATATTTTAGTAATTGATTGTGCAGATGTTACATTAGCTTGTGTTAAATCAAATGAAGCCGTATTAGGTGCACTTTCAATAAAGCAAGATTCTAAAGAAGCATCCGTTGTAGGAATTTGCGGGAAATATGCTAAAGTAATTGGTGCAGACCCCGTACATCCAAGAGGAGTTGTTACTTTTACATACACTGTTCCTGCAGGAGACAGATAATTCATCGGATTGGCAATTGGGTTGGTTCCCGCATTTAGATCCGCCATTGTTTTATAATATATCTTAGTCGAACCAGGCGGTTCATTTACATTGGCAAGTGTTAAATTATACGTTGCCGATCCTATATTATTGTTGTTACACGCTGTAAGAGTTGCCGGAGTTGCCGTAAATGGTGAAAGGTTTAATTGGATCTTCCCGTCCGGATTGTCACAAAGAACTCCTGAATTATCTTTAATTAATACAGAAACTGTCGTATTTGTACTGAACTGATAGTTCGCCGGATTCGTAATCGGAGTTCCGGAAACACTATAAGAAAACGTATAATTACTAGGATTCGTTACAAACTGATTCTGGTAGGAAGTTAAGTTTACTGTTCCCTGACCCGTTGCCGGATTAGGACAGAAAGTATCCGTTACAGTCGGTGTGTTGATCGCTACTTTATCTACATAAACTTTTACGTTTTTAATAGAATGTCTCGACCTGTTCCCTCCTGTAGAAGCAGAAAATCCGAAATATCCCACCGTCATTGAAGCAGCAGCTCCTGATGGTGCAAAAGATTGATTACATATTACATTGCCGTCAATCATAATTTTTATAATCCAGTTGGCCGGAGCGGCAGGATCTACCTGAGATGTTACTTCAACGTGTTTGAAGGTGGCTCCCTGAAAAGGCAGCGTTGTATTCATATCCGGAGAGTGGAAGGAGCTCCCGGCAACATTGAAAAACTCTACATTGTTATTATCCGTAGTATTTTGAATTAATCCGTAGCCAACATGTACCTTGCTCATTACAGCTGTTGTAGTATTGTTATATGTATCAAACCCTACAACTAAACCGATTGCATTTTGAGATACTCCAAGTCCGGAACCTAGTACACTGGCTACCGGCGGATTTTGAAGATACCAGAATGCAATACCATCTCCGTTAGCGGTTTGGTTGGAATCCATTCTGAAGTCGAACTCCACTTTCCACTTATCACAGTATTTTAAGTTGATGGGATCATTCAGTCTGATAGATCCCGATTGATTATTGGTATCAGGAGTAAGCTGTATAAAATCGGTATTAACTACCGTGGGAGAAACCATTGTCCATCCAGTTGTATTTACCGGATTTCCAGAGAGTTGATATGTTTGAGAGCTGAAATGCTGTGGAAGGCACAACAATAGGATTAATAAAAAAAGGAAGTAGTTGTTTCTATTCATTTATCGGTACACTTAAAATTAGACGCGTAAAGATATTAATTCCTAATCAATTAATATGTATTTAATATTAATTTTACCACAAATGATGGTTATTTTATAAGAAATGATAAGTTAAGTATTGAAATGATGAAAAGTTTTAATCTAAATTTAGTTTTGTTATAAATTAAAATAACGAATTATTTTCAAGATTTTCAAAATACGTGTCGATTTCAAGATTGGGAGAGCTGGCAGCGGCAACAGCAAGTTTATCACACAATTCGTTTTCAAAATGTCCCGCATGTCCCTTTACCCAGTGCATTTTAGGTTTGTGAATATTATATAAAGCTGCAAATCTCTGCCACAGATCGGGATTTTTTACATTTTTCCAGCCTCTTTTGATCCACCCCGAAAGCCAATCCTGGTTGATGGCATCTGCAACATATTTGCTGTCCGTATAAATATGAATGTCGTTATCAGGAGATTTCAGTTTTTCCAAAGCCGTAATTACCGCCAGAAGTTCCATTCGGTTATTGGTGGTTTTTCGGAAGCCTTTGGAAAATGTTTTCTGGTATTTTTTTTCAGGAACACGCATGAGAATTCCATATCCGCCTTTTCCGGGATTTCCACTGCAAGCTCCGTCGGTGTATATTTCTATTCTCAAATTTTATTTAATTGAAATTGCTTAAACTTAAAGTTATAAAGATTTATTGATTTTAATATTAGAGATGTCATCCTGAACTTGTCGAAGGCTCTTATATAATCAAGGCTCCGAGAGCCTCAGCCTGACACCGTGGGAATATTTTTTAAAATTAATAATTAAAAAGGAAAATCATCGTCATCATCAAAATCATTCATTGAAGATCCTGAAAGCTGTGAGCTGTCCGGAAGATCAAATGCTGCCCCTGGCTGAATGGTCGTTTTAATTTTATCAAAACCACTTTGTTCTTTAGATCCGAAGTTCGAAGGATATCCTCCGGCACTTCCGCCATCAAAAGCTGCTTCAATATCTCCAAATTTAGCAAAATGCTTTAAGAATGATAAACGAACATCGGCAGTAGCACCGTTCCTATGCTTTGCAATGATTAACTCGGCCTGGTTTTCCGTTGAAGTTTCCTGACCTTCTTCATCATTATCCCAAACAGTGATTTTATAATATTCCGGTCTGAAGATGAAAGATACAATATCCGCATCCTGCTCAATCGCTCCAGATTCCCTCAAATCGGAAAGCTGAGGTCTTTTTCCCGGACGGGTTTCCACACTACGCGAAAGCTGGGAAAGTGCAATTACCGGAACGTTCAATTCTTTTGCGATTGCCTTTAAGGAACGGGAAATCATGGAAATTTCCTGTTCACGGTTTCCAACACCTTTTCCACCGCTTCCTGCAGTCATTAGCTGAAGGTAGTCGACCATGATGAGTCGTACACCATGCTGCATTACCAGTCTTCGGCATTTTGCACGGAAGTCGAATATGGAAAGGGAAGGTGTTTCGTCGATATATAGAGGAGCATTTTCCAGTTCGGATACATTCGAGAATAGTCTTTGCCATTCGTCGTCGTCCAAAGTTCCTTTTCTTAATTTTTCGGATGAGATTCTTGTTTCGGAAGCAATCATTCTGGTGATGAGCTGTACTGAAGCCATCTCGAGGGAGAACAGAGCCATCGGAATTTTGTGGCCTACTGCAATATTTCTCGCCATGGAAAGCAGAAATGCCGTTTTCCCCATCGCCGGACGTGCCGCGATGATGATAAGGTCGGAGTTTTGCCAGCCTCCGGTTTCTTTATCCACATCCCTGAAACCTGAAGGTACTCCGGAAAGTCCCTGCTTGTCTTTCAGAGATTTGATGGTGTCGATTGCTTGTTTTACCAATGAGTTGGCCGTGTCAAAACCTTTTTTAATGGTTCCGTTGGTGATTTCAAAAAATGACTGTTCTGCTTTGTCTAAAAGTTCAAAAACGTCTGTTGATTCTTTATAGGCTGCGTCAATTACATTTGCGGAAACATTAATTAAGCTTCTTAAAATATATTTTTCCAGAATGACACGAACGTGATATTCGATGTGGGCAGAAGAGCTTACCCCCAACGTAAGATCAATGATATAGCTGTCACCTCCTGCAAGACTTAATTTTCCTTCTTTCTTCAGATCCTGAATGATGGTCATTAAATCCACAGGCTGGTTGCCTTCGTACAATTTTAAAATGGTAGAAAAAATTACAGAATGTCTCGGGTCATAGAAAACCTCCGGTGTAAGCAAATCAATAGAATGGTCGAGCCCTTTTTTATCAATCAAAAAAGTACCGATTACCAGTCTCTCGAAATCCACTGCATTTGGAGGCATTTTTCCATCAGCAATTGACAGCTCTTTCGCGAAGTTCCCGTTCGTCAAAGAAGATAATGTTTCTTTCTGCGCCATAGTTCTGCAAAGATAGTTTTTTTGAAAAGTAATAAAAAAATAGTAACTAATATTTTACTGTTGATAAGTCTAAAATCCTAGTATTGAAAGGCTTTTTCTTAGTGAATAAAAAAATCACCCCAAAAGTGAGGTGATTTTAAGTGTCTGATAATTAATTATTTTAAATTATTCGATATTTTTTACCAATACCCATCCGCTGTATTTCGTTTCGGTATTGTTTTTATCGTTCTCGTTCCATGAGATCGTGTACCAATACGTTCCTGTGATGATTTTCTTACCGCCGGAAGTACCGTCCCAGGTATAGTTTCTGATTTTATCTGCCTGATACAGCATGTTTCCATATCTGTCATACACGGTGAAAACCAGATTTTTCTTATACGCTAAAGCTGAATAATCGATAAAATCGTTTTTGTTGTCTCCATTTGGTGTGATAGCATTAAGAAGATTCGGAACCGTTACCTGAACTTCGATCGGAGTACAGTCGAAAGCGTCTTTTACATATACCTTGTTTTCACCTCTCGGAAGATTGGTGAATACATTTGAATCCTGCCAATTAATACCATCAATAGAATATTTGTAAGGCGCTTTTCCGCCGGCAACATTTACTGTGAATGAATTGTTTGTGATATCAATACTTGTAATTACAGGCTGTTGGGAAGATAGAACTTTTACAGGCTGTAAAGTCCAACATTCTCCTGTTTTCAATTTTACCCAATAAGAACCAACGCCTACATTCGTAATTGATTGTGTTGTTGCTCCTGTGCTCCATTCGTATCCGTCGAATCCAGGACCTGCATCAAGAGTTGTCATGTCTTCCATACAGATTGTTTGGTCTTTCAAAACATTAGAATGTACTGGAGGCAGAACTTTTAAAGTAATTTTTGAAATTGCATAACAGTTGTTTTCACTGACTACTTTTACATAAACTACTCCGTTTGCAGAAATGTAAGCATTAGGATTTAGTATTTCATTGGTTCCGGCAATTGCATCTGCCTGAGTTTTATAGAACTTTTTAGTCATTCCGGTTTGGGAAGTCACATTTGCTAATGTTAAATCAAATGAAGCTGTTGTGATATTCGAATCGATGAAACAAGATTCTATGGTTGCATCGTAAGCCACGACTAAAGGATAGAATTGCAATGTAATTGTTGAATGCCCTACACATTGCCCGGCGGTAGTCACTTTTACATATACTGTTTTTTCACCTGAAACATAATTTGCCGGATTCTGAATTTCATTTGTTCCTGCGTTCAGATCATTAAGTGTAAGATAAAATTTCTTAATGGCAGTATTATCAAAATAAACATTTGCCGCCAACAGATTAAATGTTCCTGTTCCCGCTCCATTGTTGTTACAAGCTTTTATTGTCACATCCTGAGGGGTGATTGTCCCAAGTTTGAATTTAAATGAACCGGTTTGTCTACAGTCATTTAACGGGTTATTCGGATCTGCCGGATCCTGATAATGCATACTGTAATAATAGGTATCTGCTGCATTTACCATGATTGGAGTTGTAATAGGGTTGGTTCCGAATAATGCATCATTAGCAGTTGTATGATAAGTAATGATAAAATTTGGGTTACCATTCAAGATTCCTGCAGATAATGTACTAAAATCAAACTGGCCCGGTAAAGGACATGTTGAAACCAGGTTTGGACCTCCCGCCGGATTGGGATCTCCCGGAGCTACAAACGGATTCGGAGCCAAGCTTGGATCTGTAAACGCTGATGAAAGAGCTGCAGTTCCACCCCAAGTTAAAGAGAAGCCATAAGGGTTACTTGGGATGTAGTTGTCTATTAAAAGATAGTAAGTTTCTCCTGCATTCACCGTTAAAGGTGGGTTCCATTGATCTCCAGTTTCTGTAGAGCTTAATCCTGTCGGGCCGGTTAACCCGGAAAAGTTACAGCTTGCAGCATTACCGAAATCCCATGTAGCACAATCAATATTCGGTCCGTAAACAGCGAAGTCATAATCATAATGAGTGACATTAGGAACCGTATTAGGATTTATTGTAAACTCGATTGTTCCAGAGGTAGCTGCTGTGAATGTGTACCAAACGGAATAATGTTCCACATCCAGACAGCTGGGCGAGGTATTCTCCTGTACGGTACCTGAGCTGTTGGGATTATAGGAAATGTCAGAATTACCACAAACCGGGATTGCTGAAACACAGTCTGATTGTGAGAAAGCCATTTGTGATAAAAACACTATGACGAGTAGTAATAGTTTCTTCATTAGTAAATGATTTTTAGGAATATTTAGTTTATAGTTTAGTTATAGTTCAAGCTTCATGAATTAAAAAAAACCGCTTAAAAAAGCGGTTTTTCTTGTATAGGTAGAGATTAATCTCTGTTTTTTACCATTACCCATCCTGAGAATTTGAATGGTGTATTTTTCTTGTCATTTTCGTTCCACGTTACAGAATACCAGTATGTTCCTGTAGGAACTTTTTTACCTCCCGTGGTACCGTCCCACTTGAATCCGCTGAATTTATCAGCCTGACCAACTTTTACTCCATACCTGTCGTAAATGCTTAATACTAAGTTTTGTTTACCTGCTAATGCAGAATAGTCAATAATATCGTTTACTCCATCTCCGTTAGGCGTGATTACGTTTACTAAGTTTGGTACTACAACGGTTATTGTAATAGGATCACAATCGTAAGAGTCTTTTACGTAAATCATATTGTCTCCTCTCGGTACGTTTGTGAAAATGTTAGAATCTTGCCAGTTGATATTGTCCATTGAATATTTATATGGAGCTGTTCCTCCTACAACATTCACAGTAATTGTATTGTTGGTAATGTCAACATTTGAAATGACAGGCTGTTCAGAAGGATAAACTTTTACAGTTTGTCTTGTCACACATTCTCCTGTTTTCAGATCTACCCAATACGTTCCTACCGTTACGTTATTGATCGTCTGTGTAGTAGCACCCGTACTCCATAAGTATCCGTTAAATCCAGGACCTGCATCTAAAGTAGTTGTATCTTCCATACAGATTATTTTGTCTTCCAAGACATTAGAATATACCGGAGGAAGTACTATTAAGGTTACTTTTGCTACTCCATAACATCCGTTTCCGTTTGTTACTTTAATAAATATGACTCCGTTTGGAGAGATGTATGTAGTTGGGTTTAGAATTTCATTAGTTCCTGCTACGGCATCAGCTAAAGAAGGATAATATTTTTTAGTAACTCCTGTCTGTGACGTTACTGCTGCAAGCGTAAGATTAAATGAAGCTGTAGAAGGATTTGCCGGAATGAAACAAGATCTCAATGTCGCTTCAGTTACCACAACCTGCGGATAGAAATTCAATGTAATCTGAGCACTGTCTGAACATCCTTGTAATGTTGTTACATTTACATAAATACTACCTGTAGAAGATGTAAAGTTTGCAGGATTGGTAATTTCGTTAGTCCCCGCAATAAGATCTGCCATTGTAGGATAATACTTTTTAATGGCTGTAGGATCGGACGGAAGAACATTTGCAGATGTTAAATCATAAACACCTGTGCCTGCATTATTGTTGTTACAGGTCGTTAAAGTAACATCAGATGCTACAATATTTCCTTGCTTGAACTTAAATGTACCTGTTTGTTTACATTTACTGATCGGGCTATTCGGATTTGTAGGATCTACGTAGCTGATACTATAATAATATACAGTAGTTGTATTTACCACCTGAGGAGCCGTGATCGGGTTGTTACCAGTAAGAGCGTCGTTTGAGCTCGTATGATAGCTTACCTGGAAGTTTGGATTTCCATTGATGATACCGGCAGAAAGTGTTGTAAAATCAAATGTTGCAGGATCAGAACATATGATCACTTCATTAGGACCACCCGGAGTTGTGCTTGGCGTTCCCGGCGGAACAAAAGGATTTGGCTGAATTGCTGAAGTAAACGGAGAAGATAGAGTAGCAGTACCACCCCAGCTCAATACGAAACCATTAGCATTCGATGAGAAGTTATCTACGATCAGATAATAAGTTTCTCCGGCAACTACATCCAGATATTTTACAAATCCGTCACCACCTGCACCTTCAGTAGTATCTGTAGCAGTCATATTAAGACCTGTTAAGATTCCACTTGCAGTAGAAGCATAAGAACATCTGATAGGAGTGCCTAAGCTGCCGCATGGTTTGTTCGGGCCAAAAACAGCCCAGTCGTAATCGGCCTGAGCATTTGGAGTAATTAAAAAGGTAAGTGTTCCACTCGTGGAAACCGTAAAGGTATACCATACGGAAAAGTGTTCAATAGATAAACATCCTCCTCCAAGAGGTTGCTCCTGAATGTTTCCGAATCCGCTCGGTGTATAGGAAATATTAGAATTCCCACAAACAGCAAGGGCTGAAGTACAGTCTGTCTGTGCGTAAAATAATTGATCAATTATGCTCAAAAAAATTAGTAAAGTTTTTTTCATGTAGGGGAAATTTTATATCACAAATATAAAAAATTATTAATCTTAATTTAAAGTTTTTAAGATTAATTTAATAAAATCATATATATTGTTCTCAATATTGCATTTTTCTTAATTTCGGATTTGTGCTTCCAACTATTAATGCTACCAGTATTGTCATACTTCCTCCGAAGACTACAGACCGTACTACACCGAGCAATTTCGCCATCAGCCCGCTTTCAAATTGTCCCATTTCGTTGCTCGACATAATAAAAATTGAATTCACGCTCAAAACCCTTCCTCTGATATTGTCCGGCGTTTTCAGCTGAACGATCGTTCCTCTGATCACTACCGATATTCCGTCCAGCATTCCGCTTAATACCAAAAACATGAATGATAGCCAATACAAATGTGACAATCCGAAGCCAATAATACAAAGACCAAATCCTGTTACCACTCCAAGTAAAATCTTACCTTGGTTTTTTCTTAACGGAATAACGGACAAAATTGTGATGATACACATTGATCCAATATCCGATGCTGCATTCAGTAATCCGAAACCTTCTGCACCTACTTTTAAAATATCAGTGGCATACACAGGAATCATCGCTACAGCGCCTCCGAAAAGAACGGCAAACATATCCAGACACAGCGCTCCAAGGATCTCTTTAGTCCTGAAAATATAGGAAATTCCTTCGCGCATGCTATCTATAACGTTAATTTGATCTTTTTTGTATTCGGAATATTGTTTTTTTAACTGAAAAAAGAATAAAGAAGCTAAAAATATTAATGAAATAATAACAACTAATGTCCATTTTACACCAAAAAAGCCAATTAAGAAACCACCTACCGCATGTCCGCAAACCGAAGAAATAAGGAAAGTAGCCTGATTTAAAGTAACGGCATTGGGAAGATTCTCCTTTTGCACAATTTTAGGAATCATAGATGGAACAATAGGTCCGATAAAAGCTCTCGCAATTCCCGTAAAAAAAATCACACCATATATAAAGTAGGTGATCTGGTGTCCCGTAAAATGCATTTCAACATTAAGGAAAGCGGGAATCAACAGCAATCCGATTAAGAAAATATAGGCATAGTTGCAGATTAAAAGTAATCTTTTTTTCTCGTTCATATCGATCACATGACCAGCGTATAAAGCACAGCTTACTGCCGGAATTACTTCCGAAAGTCCGATTAAACCAATTGAAAAAGGATCTTTTGTTAATTGATACACCCACCATCCCAATAAAGTTGCGAGCATTCTGAAAGCTAAGACGATAAAAAATCTTCCCGTAAGAAGGTTTCTGAATTCGACATTTTGCAATGTCTGTAACGGGGTAAACGAAATCATCCGACAAAAATAGTCTCAAATATTCATTTGAGACTATAGATCTTATATTTTTTTTAAATGATAAATTAAATTGAAGCTAAAAGATAAAATCTATTAGTTGTCTGCTCTGGTAGAGCTCAAAACCAATGCTGCAACACCAGCCGCTCCGATCACAACGGCTCCTGCAGTCGTTCTTGCTTTTCTGCTGTCTCTTACCGCAGCTACATTAGCTTTAGGAATAATTACTGCTGTACTGTCTTTTTTTCCGGCTGTCCCGATCAGATTATCGCCATCCACATTACGGAATAACATTCTTTGATTTTTAGAACCGTCTCTCATGGTAACTACATACATTCTTCCGGCTTGTAAATTAGAATAATCATTTTTTGCAACATCCTGTGTGTATTTTGTAGTTGCACAAGATGAAATTACAAATAATGACGTCAATAAAGATGATTTTAAAAGTACAGATGCTTTCATTATTATTTTTTAATTTCTCAAATTTATAATTTTTTTCGAATATACGTTTCCGGAATTGAAAAAATCTGTTTAAAGTTTGTAAATTTCCAATAAATCTGCAATTTTTCTATCGTTTGCGAGTCTTGGAGTTTTGTTTTGCCCTCCCAATTTGCCCTGCGATTTGGCATATTCATGAAATGCATTTTTCTTTAACAGGGAAATATGAAGCTTTTGCAGAATATTTCCGGAAATCAGATCATCGTAATAGGTATTACGTTTTCTCAACTGGTCATCAAGTTCTTTTTTAAAAAGTTCTAAATTTTCAGGTTCTTTCTCAAACTCGATAAACCATTCATGATAAGGAAGACCTTCGGTAGGATTTACCTGCGGAGCAAGATGGAATTCCGTAATCTGTGCCGGAAATTTTTCCAGCGTTGCCTTCATGGCTTCTTCCACTTCAAATGCGATGACATGTTCTCCAAAAGCAGAGGTAAAATGCTTCGTTCTTCCACTTACAAGAATTCTGTAAGGTTTTTTATCGATAAATCTTACGACATCACCGATGGAATATGCCCAAAGTCCTGAATTTGTAGTTAATATTAAAGCATAATCTTTATGAAGCTCAACATCTTTTAAGGTAAATCTTCTTGCATCTGGTTTTCCGTATTCTTCCAGTGGAATGAATTCATAAAAAATCCCATGATTGGTTAAAAGTAATAATCCATCCTTAGTATAATCATCCTGAAATGCAAAGAAACCTTCCGAAGCAGGAAATGTCTGAACAATATCCACTTTTCCGCCCAAAAGCTCTTCCATCTTATCACGGTAAGGTTCGTAATTGACACCACCTGTAACAATTAATTGAAGATTAGGGAAGATCTGTTTGATTTTTTTGCCGTGTTTTTCAATCAGTTTTTCAAAATACATGATCAGCCATGGCGGAATCCCCGAGATCAGGGTCATGTTTTCTTTTTCCGTTTCTTCAACGATTTTATCAACTTTCGCTTCCCAGTCTTCCATAAGATTGGTTTCCCAGGTTGGAAGGCGGTTTTTCTGCAAATAATTTGGAATATGATGGGCAACAATCCCGGAAAGGCGGCCTGTTTTTATCCCGAAAATTTCTTCCAGCTCGGGGCTGCCCTGGAGAAAAATCATTTTTCCTTTTACAAAATCTGCATTGTTTTTTTTAGCAATGTAATGGAAAAGCGCACTTTGAGCACCTTTTATCTGATAAGGCATTCCTTGTTTTGAGATGGGAATGTATTTCGAACCGGAAGTGGTTCCCGAAGTTTTTGCAAAATATTCAGGAGTTTCTGTCCAGAGAATATTGGCCTGTCCTTTTTTTACTTTTTCGATATAAGGTTTCAGGTCTTCGTAATCGGAAACTTTTACTCTTTCCTGAAAATCTTTAACGGTTTTAATATTTTCAAAATCATGTTCTCTTCCAAAAAGTGTTTTTTTGGCGGTATTTACCAATGACAATAATAATTCTTCTTGATTCTTTTCAGAATTTTTCTTGAATTCTTCAGCTTTCCGGACGTGTTTCTTTGCCCAGACCAATGCTACATTTTTCTTTAGGAAGTTTAACATGGCTCAAATTGCATCATATATAAGCAATAAAAAACCGATGAATGAGTATACATCGGTTCTTCGAAATTTGATTATGAAAATAACAACTATATGTTGAGTTTATTTGTTTTCTTTATACCGTTTGTCCGGCGTTCCGTCCTTTTTCAGCTTTTGATTGGCCTTGTATCTTTTATCCGGTGTTCCGTCTTTTTTCATTTTGGTGGCCGTGGGTGCAGTTGCAGGTTTTGCGGTGGTCGCTGTAGCAGCGGGCTTCGCAGGTTTTGCTGCTTTTACTGTTTTAGCAGTCGGATGAGGTGCTGCTGTTGTAGCCGGAGCTGTTTGCTGAGCTGTTGCAAGTCCTAGTCCTAATACTATAGACAATGCAGATAATAATTTTTTCATAAGAACTATGTTGTTTTGTTGATTCAAAGTTATACAAAAACCAAGCTGAAAAAATTGGTTTTTTGAAACTTAACTAAAGTTTATTACAGATTAAAAAAAGATTAAATGAGTTTTATGTAACAATAAATCTGATGAATTATTTTAATGAATAACTTGACAAAAAGAGAAATCTATTGTTTGAATTAAAAAGCCTTGATATGCTGATCTTGCTCAACAAAAAACCTGCTTTCCCTAAATAGAAAAAGCAGGTCCTAACATATGTATGAAAAGTTGGTTAACGCGTACAGTTGGCTGTCCATGTTCTACCATCCTTTAAGTATAAAATTTTCAATTCATCATTATCAATTCTTATGTAAGAAGTGGCTGTAGAACCTACCATTACCAAAGTATGATCTCCTTCCTGATTAAACTCAATTCCGTTCAGGTCGGGAATTCCGTTGGAGAATGCAAAATTATACTTTGTACCACTCGCTATTTTCGTTACAAATACACTACCGTTGTCTGTACTGATATCATTGTCTGCATCATTGTAGGAAATATTTCCCCTGTAAGTTCCCGCGAAAAAATCGTTGTTGGCAGGGTCATCATCATCGCTACAAGATGCAAATGACGTGACGGCAAAAAATACCAGTAGGAACAATCCTAAAATTCTAATTGCTTTTTTCATAATATTATTTCTTTAAAGGTTTGGCTAAGGTAAATTTTACAAATGCGATGCCACTTAACGATATCAGAATTCTTTTAACTATTAATTAGAATTTTTAGCAAAATATTAATATTTAAAATGATTTCAATGAATAATTTTAAACTTTAAGTAATCTGTAATTATCGGTGAAAAGAAAAAAATATCCGTACCTTTGTGGAAATCAAACGGTTTCGGAAAACTCCCGGAATCGCTTTTGTCGTTTATATTTTTACTATTTATGCAGTTAAAAACCATCAACGAAAAGTTCCTTCCCGATTTGCTTCAAAAAGAATTTGGAAAAGAAATTTTTACTCAATTAGATACGCATCAACATATTTCTGTAAAAGGAAGTGCAGGATCTGCAGTTTCTATTTTTGCGGCCGAGCTTTTTCTTACGCAGAAAAAGACCATTCTTTATCTGGTAGATGATAAGGAAGATGCGTTGTATGCCAATACGGAAATGGAAGACTTGTTGGGGAAAGATAAAGTTCTGTATTTTCCGGCAACCCATCTTGAGCCGTATCAGGTGGAGAAAACACAAAATGCCAATCTGGTTCTGAGAACAGAGGTTATTCATAAAATTACATCCGGAAAATCTCCGAAAGTCATTGTTGCATATGCCGGAGCCCTGTCTGAAAAGGTTTTGAAGAAAGAAGATTTTAAAGCCATTTCACATCATATTAAAGTAGGCGATCAGCTTGATTTTGATTTCGTAGATGAATTATTAAACCATTATAATTTTCAGCAGGCGGATTTTGTTTCCGAACCGGGAGAATTTTCCGTGAGAGGAGGAATTGTAGATGTCTTTTCTTTTTCCAATGAGAAACCTTACCGGATCACATTTTTCGGAAATGAAGTGGAAAGCATTAAAACTTTTGATATCGAAACACAGCTTTCTATCGATAAAATAAAAGAATTTCAATTGGTTTCCAATATGAATTTTTCTGTTTCCGGAAGCAGGGTTTCTCTACTTCAGTTATTGCCGAAAGAAAGTTTTGTGATTTCTAAAAATGCAATCGTTGGAATGCAGAAACTGAAAACATTCTACGAAAAGGCGTTGGAAAAATATGAAACATTAAGCAAAGATATTGCTCACAGATCGCCACAGGAATTATTCATTTCCGATCAGGAATTTTTATTTGATTATAAAAAGTTTAAAACTGTCGATTTCGGAAGTGTTGCCATTGATGGAGTGATCGAATTGGCTGAAATTAAGATCGACCAGACCTCACAGCCGTCTTTCCATAAAAATTTTGAATTGCTGATTGAAGATCTCGAAGGAAGACAAAATGAAGGTTTCGATACATGGATTTCTTTTTCAACAGAAAAACAAAAAGAAAGATTAGAATCTATTTTCGAAGAACTGGAACATGAGCTTCCTTTTAAAAATTTTAAATCCGAACTCCACGAAGGCTTTGTAGACAACGATCACAAGATTTTGGTATACACGGATCACCAGATTTTCGACCGTTATCAAAGATATAAGGCTAAAAATACATTTGCAAAATCTGAACAGTTGACATTGAAGGATTTAATGTCATTAAAAGTAGGAGATTATATTGCCCACATCGACCACGGAATCGGAAAATTCATGGGGCTGGTGAAAGTGAATAACGACGGCAAAATCCAGGAATGTTTCAAACTGACCTATAAAAATGGTGATTTATTATATGTAAGTATCCACTCGCTCCACAAAATTTCAAAATACAACGGTCCTGAAGGAAGGGAAATTGTTTTGAGCAAACTAGGCTCCCCATCCTGGAAATCGTTAAAACAGAAAACGAAAGCAAAAGTAAAACAGATAGCTTTTGACTTAATACAATTATACGCACAAAGAAAAACAGCGAAAGGATTTGCCTACACTCCTGATTCTTATTTACAAAATGAATTGGAGGCAAGTTTCCTTTACGAAGATACTCCTGATCAGGAAAAAGCAACCATTGATGTAAAAAAAGATATGGAAGCTGATACTGTGATGGATCGATTGGTCTGCGGTGATGTTGGGTTCGGAAAAACAGAAGTGGCAATCCGTGCGGCGTTCAAAGCGGCGACCGACGGGAAACAGGTTGCAGTTTTGGTTCCGACTACTATTCTTGCCTTTCAGCATTACAGAAGTTTTAAAGAAAGATTAAAGGATTTTCCGGTAAATGTCGCCTATGTCAATCGTTTCAGGACGGCAAAGCAAAAAAATGAAACATTGGAAGGCCTTAAAAACGGGAAAGTTGATATCATCATTGGAACGCATCAGTTGGCAAGCAGTTCTGTTAAATTTAAAGATTTAGGATTATTAATTATTGATGAAGAGCACAAATTCGGAGTTTCGGTAAAAGATAAATTAAAAACTTTAAAAAGTAATGTTGATACACTGACATTAACAGCAACACCGATCCCGAGAACCTTACAGTTTTCCCTGATGGCGGCAAGAGATTTGTCGGTGATCAAGACGCCGCCGCCAAACAGACAGCCTGTTGATACACAATTAATCGGTTTTAATGAAGAAACGATCCGGGATGCTGTTTCTTATGAGATTCAACGTGACGGGCAGGTATATTTTATCAACAACAGGATTGAAAATCTTAAAGATATTGCAGGATTAATTCAAAGATTGGTTCCTGACGCAAGGGTAATTATCGGGCACGGGCAAATGGAAGGGAAGCAGCTTGAAAAAAATGTCCTGGATTTCATGGAAGGAAAATACGACGTTCTGGTTTCCACAACGATCGTAGAAAGTGGAGTGGATGTTCCGAATGCAAATACCATCTTTATTAATGATGCCCACAGATTCGGGATGGCAGACCTTCACCAGATGAGGGGAAGGGTAGGACGTAGTAACAGAAAAGCTTTTTGTTACCTGATCACGCCGCCTTATGACATGATGACTTCCGATGCGAGAAAACGACTGGAAGCAATCGAGCAGTTTTCGGATTTGGGAAGTGGTTTTCAGATTGCAATGAAAGATTTGGAAATCCGTGGTGCGGGCGATCTTCTGGGAGCTGAACAAAGTGGATTTATTAATGAAATGGGCTTTGAAACCTATCAGAAATTAATGCAGGAAGCCTTGGAAGAATTAAAAGATGATCAGGCTTTTGAAAATTTATTCGAAAATGAAGAGGAGAGGAATAAATTATTTAAAACAACCAAAGATGTGAATATTGATACGGATCTGGGGCTGATGCTTCCGGATTGGTACATCTCAAATACAGAGGAAAGATTGTTGCTTTACCAGAAGATTGCTGAGATCGATAATGAGAAAGATCTGGAAAAATTTGAATCAGAATTAATAGATCGCTTTGGAGATTTACCGAAAGAAGCTATTAATTTATTAAAAAGTGTAAGCTTAAAATGGCTTGCTGCGGACATCGGATTCGAAAAAATTGTAATGAAAAACGGGGTGTTTTTAGGGTACTTCCCAAGTAATCCTCAGGATAAATTTTATCAGACCAATAAGTTCAGAACTATTATTAATTATTTAACGAAAAACCCTGCAGAGGCTCAACTGAAGGAGAAAATCGGCAAAGACGGAAATCAGCTTATGATGAGAAAAGATAAGGTGATCAATGTAGATGAGGTGAATTTTCTTTTAAAATCAATTTTGCAAAGCGAAGTGTAACTCAAATTGTAAAGGAAAAATAAAATGTTGCCGTATTGATGTATTTCCAATACGGCAATGTTGTTTTATATTGTAGCATAGATTTTTGGGAAACAAATACGGATAAAATTTCCTAAATTTTTAGTTTAAATTAATAATTAATCAAGAATTACTGTTTGTAGAAAAAAATCTACAAAGAAAATTATTAAAAAAAAATTAAGATTTCAGATTGGAATACAGCCTTTTTTACTCGAAAAAATTGTATTAAAAAAATAAAATTTTCGGAAGGATTTAGAAGCTTAATTCTAATAATTTGTCACACAAAATTGATTAATCATATTGCATTATTTTTATTTAAAATCTCCATAAATTACTTTTAAAAGGTGAATTATTTAAACATAAAAATCACTTTTTAATGATTAAATATAAAACAATAAGTTTCTTTTAAGTGAATTATTTGTTAAATTTTGTGTTGAAAAACAGCAAAACCTAACACTTGTTCGTAGTAATAATTCTAATTTTTGCAAAGTTGAAATATGTTGTAATTGGTTAGTTTAGATGGGTTTAGGAATTGTAACTCTACTTTTTATGGGTTTTTTTAATTACATTTGCAGTCCCTTATTATGAAAAAAACTGTGTATTGCTGTGTAGCTGGATTGTTATCGATCCAGGCCTATGCGCAGGTGGGAGTTGGTACGAGTACCCCCAATTCTGTTCTCGATGTAAACGGGAAAACCACCTTAAGAAAAGAACTTAGAGTAGGCGGTACTTCTGCCCAGGCTGGAAATCCCGGGCTCAATGGCCAAGTATTGGTTTCCCAAGGAGAAGGTTTACCTCCTGTTTGGAAATCTCTGAATGTTACCTTCATGGAAGAAGGTCAGTACAAATTAGTCAATTCGTACTTATCAACGGATCAAACGGGTATTACCACCCTTTCTAATGGTATCTTAGGCGATAGTGTTTACAAAAACAGCGTCGGTGATGATGTCACAGATACCAGCAAAGGAAAATGGGTAAAAATAGCCGGTCTTGAAAACAATTTCACAATCAAAGACAACAGAAACAGACTTACTTATCAGTTCCAGACGGGAGTTGAGATGAAGTCTTCTTCTTCTACTACATCACAGAACATTAGTTTCACTTGTGGTGTTTTCAGAAACGGAAAACTCGTAGCAGTACGTCCGGACAAAATTTCTTCAACAAATAATTCTGAAAAAGCTGGAATCCAGGATTATATTTTTACCTTGAATTATACGGAACAAAACGTTCCGATCGGCGCCCACAAAGTGGAGGTTGCTTGTAGGAAAATCAATGCATCGAGCAGCAATGCTCAATTTGCTATTGGACGAAATGTATCGAATACCAACAATGTTTCGAATGCATTTACCTTAGAATCTATGATGAAAATAGATCTCTTGGAATATGTAACCTACCAAATCAACTAAACCTAAAATAATTCATGAAAAATATATTTTCTATCCTATTCATCGCAATAGGGTTATTACTCTCTGCCCAAATCGGAATCAAAACAGAATCTCCAAAATCGACGCTAGACGTTAATGGAGACACGAATTTAAGAGGAAAACTTGCTGTTTTAGATGTAGCGGAAAACAAACTTTCGGAAGGAACCGACACTCAGGTTTTGGTTTCTCAGGGAGAAGGATATCCGCCGATCTGGAAGACATTAAGAATTCCGGAATATGAGCCGAATAAGTTTTATTTAATTTTTAATAATTCTTTTTCGGATGAGACAGGCGTTTCATTCACAAGTTCGGATGAATCTACAATTACTTCAAGATCTACGACATTTACAAAGAATAATACGTATACAAACTTTGCGAAGTTTAAAAAAATCCCGGGTCTTACCCAAACGATCAATGTGTACAGTACGATAAGCAAAGCCTATTTTCAGTTTGAAACGGTGGTTCAGGCAACTTTCTCCTCAGTAGGAAGTACAGATAGCTCCATTGATTATGCCTGCGGAATATTTGTGGATGATAGATTAATAAACCTGAGACAGGGAAATCTAAAGGCAAGCAGTGCCAATAATCCCTTCCTTACGCACAACCAGATTGGTCTTGTAGAAAATCTTTCGAAAGGATCGCATACGGTAACGGTATCTTGCTCCAGGCTGGATTCTTATAACGTTGCCAACGGAACGGTTCTGGGAATCGGAAAAGCAGTGGCTTCCAATATTGATTCTTTTATTTCTCAATCTTCTCTGAAAGTGGATGTTTATGAAGTTCCACAGGTATTCAATACAATTACAAATTAATACAAATGAAAAAATTATTACTGATAACAAATTTATTGATCACATTTTTATACAATGCTCAAGTAGGAGTCAATACAACAACTCCGGTGAATATGCTTGACATCAATGGTGATCTTAATGCAGGAAAAGAATTAAGAACAGGAGGAACAAATACCGTAAAAGGATCTGCTGGTGCTGCAGGAACTATTTTCCACAATAATTCGAGCTTAACGGTCAATGACTGGAAAAGCATAAAAGTAGCCAACGGATTGACAAGTATGTCGCTATATCAGATGAGTACACTGGAAGATAAAACAGGTGTTTCATTTTCCGGAAATGACGGCTCAACTTTACCATATGATGAAGGAGCAACAATAACAAGCTCATGGAGTGTCTTATCTGGAACTCAGGGAACTTTCTCGATCACCAATGCTACAAACAAAGTAACATTCAATTTTCAGACAACAGCGCAGAAAACTGGAAACGGAAATGCTTCTACAAGTTTTGCGTGCGGAATTTTTGTTGATAATAAATTAAGAGCCGTAAGAACAGACGTTATTATAGGCGGTGACGGGACGAATAAAATTTTCAACCTGAATGCTACTCTTGCCAATCTTACTCCAAAAAACAATTATACTGTAAAAGCTGCGTGTACGAAAAGAAACATCAATTCGAACACCTTAGGAATAGGAAAAGCCGTAAATAGTACTTATTTGAATTCGGATATGTCCGAATCCGTACTTACACTTTCGGTTTTGCAGCCCTACTAATTTTTTCATAAATAAATGATAATTATAAGATCTAAACACGTAAGTTTTTAGATTTTTTTTATTAATTATGATTCTTAATTGGAGTTTTTCAACGAAAATCAATTATATTTGACGGGAAAATTATAATATATGACAAAAAAATACTTTCTTTCAACTTTTGCGGCTTTGGCACTGGGCTTTGTGGTGTCTTGCGACAATACAACCGATGATCCGCCCAATCAAAATAACAATAATCCCGGAGGATCTACCATCACCGGCCCGAGAATTTTAAGCAAAGTAAACAACGGAACAAAAGATACCGAAGAATATGTTACAACGATAGGCGGCATGCTTTCTGATGCTTATATCAGAGATGCGGGATCTACCAATACCGTTACAGCGAGCGTAACTTATACCGGAGACAAGATTACAAAAATCAAATATCAGGATAATGTAAATCCGCATGTGGTCGACAACCTGTATACGATATCTTATACCAACGGAAAAATGTCTGCCATTTCTATGGATCAGACAGCGATGTCTACCACAAATCATAGTGATTTTACTGTTTTTTATGATGCCGGAGGACAATTGTACAGAATCGTTGAGAAGAAAAAAATGGGAGGAAGCACTTCGTACACGCATTATGTGGAACACAAATTTACTTTCTCTTCAAGCAATGTAGCGAAAGTAGATTATACTACAATGCTGATGAGCGGAGGAAATCCTGATACTTCTACAGCTTCTACGATTACGTATTCGTATGATAATTATGACAGCAAGATCAACCCTTATACGACGTTGCCAAAAGAATACTTTATGGTAACAGGTACCTTATTCCCGATCAATTTTTATATGCTTTCTTCTAATAATACAGGGAAGATAACGATACAAAATCCGTCGGGGCCACCAATATCTGTGCCTAAAGGTTATCTGTATGATTCTCAAAATTATCCGGTTTCTGACCAGAGCCAGACAATTAAATACATATACAAGCCGTTATAAGTAAAGACTATTTTTTAATAGTTTTAATGGAATATTAATAATTAGATAATTTTTATTCAAAAAAAAATTATATTTGTGAAAAATTAAATAATACCCCTTTGGAATGAAACGACTTTTTTATTTTGTTTTATTATTAGTTGGTGTTTCTACGATCCACTCTTGTAAAGATTTATTAGATGAAGACGGAAATCCATTGCTAGATGTCAATAACAACACAGGACTGAATGGTCCCAGAGCTTTATACAGAGAAATCACAGATTCAGATACATTAGCTACGTATTATTACAACGGACTGCAGTTATCAAAAGTGATTACAGACAGTGCTTCTGTAACAGATATTGCATGGAGTGGAGATAAAGTGAGCAAAATCGACTTCAAAGGTTTTCTTGATCTTGATGGCGACGGAGACCTGGATAAAGACAGTATCGTCTTTACACAGCTATTCACTTACGGAAATACGGGAAGACTGGAGTCTATTTCAGAGAACCGTTCATTCTATAAGAGGACTATTGCTCCACCGGCTCCGCCAAGCCCACAGACTCTTTACAAAAAGACAAAAACTCTTTATAACTTAAAATATTCTGCTGCTACGGCAAAATTGGATTCAATCATTATGAGAAACGGACCTGATGCTTCAGGAACTCCATTCGCATACACAGATTATTCTAAAACCAAGTATGAATATTTAGGAGATAATATTTCTAAAGTGACAAGACATTACGGCCCTATGAGTGGAGGTGTTTTCAGCCCGGCAATCACAAAGTTTGCGTATGACTACTCAAATTATGATGCCAAGCTTAGTCCATTTACATTGATACCGACTGCTTATAAGATTTCAAGACTTTTATCTACAGAAATCAATGATATAGAAAGCTGGATCTTATCACCAAACAGCCCGAAAAGATTTTCAATTACAGATCTTACGCTGCCTATTCCGGTTCCTGTAGTATTCTCAACAGATTACAACTACGATCCGCAGACATACATGACAAAAGGATACGGCGTAAATTATATCTATAAACCATTGTAAGAAATCATTTTTAAACAATATTTAAACTCAATCTTTCCGAAGGTTGAGTTTTTTATTTTTAATGCCTAATTTTGTAAAAATTTCTTTAATGAAATACTTAATAGTAGGGCTGGGAAACAAAGGCTCTGAATATGAAAATACACGACACAATATAGGCTTTAAAGTCGCTGAAAAAGTTGCAGAGACTCTCGAAGCTCCTTTCAATACCACCAATTTCGGGTGGATGGCAGACGGAAAATACAAAGGAAGAAGAGTGCTAATCCTGAAACCGGATACCTACATGAATCTTTCCGGAAATGCCGTGAGATACTGGATGCAAAAAGAAAATATCCCTCTGGAAAATGTTTTAATTGTGACAGATGATCTGGCACTGCCTTTTGGGACGTTAAGGATGAAAGGAAAAGGATCCGATGCGGGTCACAACGGGCTTAAAAATATCAACGAAGTTTTGCAGACCCAAAATTACGCACGCCTTCGTTTTGGAATTTCTGCAGATTTTTCCGAAGGGAGACAGGTTGACTATGTTTTAGGAACTTGGAATGAAGAGGAAACAGAAAAGCTGTCCGAAAGAATTGATACATTTTCTAAGGCCTGTCTTTCGTTTGTTTTTGCTGGAATTAATAATACGATGTCTGCTTTTAACGGAAAATAGTTATCTATAAACTAAAATATCCTTTACAATTTTCTTTTCGAAGAAATTCTTTTCACTTACGGTAAAACGATAATTGTGCTCCTGCTCAAAAAACTCTATCGGAGTGGTTGGCGCATCGTCTGCTTTCCAGGTAATGACTAAAGTAACTTCATTCGCAGAATTGATGTCCTTATCAGAAAATCTGAATAATGTGCCTGGTAAAGGGTTGCTTGGATTGTCTTTTAGGTCGGATTTTGCTTTTTTGGGATGCATCTGAGCCATATCTTTTAAAAGTAATGAAAAAGGTTTCCCAATATATTTTTCCTTGTTTGTTTCAAATTTTTTGGCATAAGCAAGCGTATCGCTGACAGTCTTCTGTGCTTTTAATATTCCATTTAAAAATAATAAAAGAGTAACCAGGATGATATTTATCTGTATTTTCATGAGTTTATCTGCAACATTTTTGAATATCAAAAGTAATCAAATTGCTTTAGCTAAAAACATAATTAATATATAAATGACACAAATATTTTTCACAAATAACTGTTATAGATTCTTCACTTTACTTTCGCTCCGTTCTGAATGACATCGTGGTAAATATTTCGTTTTTTAATTAAACAAAAAAGACCACCTCAATGGATGGTCTTCAGATGTACTTTTAAAGATTTAATTTCCAATCTATCTAACTATAACATATTTATCTAGATCTTTGGAGCTGGTTGTTTCTTTTCTACAACCAGGTTACGGCGCCTGTTTCAACGTCATAATTGGCTCCTACGATTTTTATTTTACCTTCTTCTTCAAGGTTTTTCAATGTTGAACTCTGCTTACGAATGTCTTCGATTGCATTTTTTACGTTTTGCTGGTTCAGTCTTTCCAGCAGAGAACTGTTTTTAGAAGAACGCTCTTCACCTTCTTCGATCACTTCAGCGATGATCGGGTCAAAATGATTGATCAGGTGGTTCAGGTTATCCATTCCCATTCCTTCGATTTGTGCTGCATCCAGTCCGCCTTTCAAAGCGCCGCATTTCGTATGTCCTAAAACTACGATAAGCTTAGAGCCTGCAACGTTGCATCCGAACTCCATAGAGCCCAAAATATCCTGGTTCACAAAATTTCCCGCAATTCTGATACTGAAAACATCTCCCAGTCCCTGATCAAAGATAAGCTCCGCAGAAGTACGGCTGTCGATACAGCTTAAAATCACTGCAAATGGCCATTGCCCCTCACGCGTGGCGTTTACCTGCTCCAAAAGGTCTCTGTTTGCCTTAAGATTGTTTACAAATCTTTGGTTTCCTTCTTTTAAAAAGTTTAAAGCTTTTTCCGGAGTAATGGTTGACTGAGTTTCATATGTGTGTGCTTTCATAATTTATTTTGAATGTTTTTTATTAAAGTTAAAAATTTATTTTTGAGCTTACATAGCTCTTCTGTGGGTAACCAAAATATGAGAATCTTCATCGGTTTCATAATCCCTGTAGGAAGTTTTGAAGCCTAGAAGTTCTACCTCAATATCTTCTTCCTTCGCCCTGATATTGGCAAAATCCTGAATCATCTCCAGAACATCCGTCGCAATATAGGACGTGCCTCTCGCATCGATCGTCACGGTAGAATTTGGTTTGATATTTTTAAGTGTTTTTTTGATAGCTGCCTTGTTTAAGAATGAAACTTCCTCAGCAAGTTTGATATTGATTCCGTCTGCATCATCTAATTTTTCTCGGCTTAAATAATAAGCACGCTTCATATTCCCCTGAAGAATGTAGAAAATAGAGATCGCAAGACCAATTCCGACTCCTTTTAATAAATCTGTCGCCACAACAGCTACCACCGTTGCTACAAACGGAATAAACTGGAACTTTCCTAAATGCCAGAAATGCTTGAACGTCGCAGGTTTTGCCAATTTATAACCTACCAAAATCAGTACCGCCGCCAAAGTCGCCAATGGAATTAAATTTAAAACCACCGGAATTGAAAGGACACAGATCAACAACAAAATCCCGTGAATGATCGTAGATGACTTTGATGTTGCCCCTGCATTTGCATTCGCTGAACTCCTTACCACCACCGAAGTCATCGGAAGACCACCGATAAATGAACTGATGAGGTTACCGATTCCCTGAGCTTTTAGCTCCAGATTGGTATCTGTAATTCTTCTTTGCTGATCCAGCCTGTCGGATGCTTCAATACAAAGTAAGGTCTCAATCGATGCCACGATAGCAATCGTTGCTCCCACAATCCATACTTTTGGATTGGTAAATCCGGCGAAGTCGGGTAGTGTGATCAGATTTTTAAAATCGTCAACAGACTGAGGAACCGGCAATGAAACCAAGTGCTGGGATCCTATAGCTAATGAGCTGCCTGTCATTTTAAAGATTTCATTTAAAAGAATTCCAGTAACTACGGCTACCAAAGCTCCGGGAAGCATTTTTATTCTTTTTAAAGCATGAACTTTATCCCAGGTGATCAAAATAGCCACTGAAACTAAAGTCACAATAATTGCACCCGGATGAATCGCCCCGAATAGTTCATCGAAATATCCGAAATTCAATCCATTATCAAAAATTGACTGGTGTCCTTCGTAATCTTTATCAAATCCCAAAGCGTGCGGAATTTGTTTTAAAATAATAATGATACCGATCGCGGCAAGCATTCCTTCAATCACATTATTCGGGAAATAATTGGAAATACTTCCTGCACGGACAAATCCTAAAATCAATTGAATAACCCCCGCAACAATCCCTGCGCAAAGGAAAAGCTCGAATGCGCCAAGATCTGTAATAGCTGTTAAGACAATGGCCGTAAGACCTGCAGCCGGCCCTGAAACCGATATATTCGAATTACTGAGCGTTCCTACGACTATACCGCCCACTATTCCTGCAATAACGCCGGACAATGGTGGAGCACCTGATGCTAATGCAATTCCTAAACATAAAGGAAGTGCGACTAAAAATACTACGAGTCCTGAAGGGAAATTCTCCTTAATTCCTCCTATTAATGATGTTTTTTTCATGATGTAAAGCTGTGTAATATAACAGATCTATTAGTCCTTCAATAAATCAATTATAAAAGATTGGAAATTTAATTTTTAAAGTACATGTGTATTCAATATCAAAACTGATATGAATAATTATCAAAAAAAATCTAACTTTAAAATTAAGCTTCCGGAGGCGGAGAAAATATAGTAAGTAAAGGTGACAGATGAAAGGAATCATCTACCAGTACGAAAGATTTGCCTTCGATGGAAGGTTCAAAAAACTTCAGATAATCGAAAACATCCAAAGGTTTTGGAAGTGTCTTTTCGTAAACAATAAAAGAGGACGGGTGAGAATGCGGCTCTTCTTCATTGATCACTACATTCGTTCTTGTAAGATCCCAGCCGAATACGGAAGCAATACCAGGTAATGCCGTAAAGTTTAGGAAAAACAATAATGTAATAATACTCCAGAATTTCATTTTCATTCTCTTTTTTAAAGAAAAAACTTTAGTTTTTCTTTCTGCTCATCACCCAATCCGAACTTGTAAGGTTGTAGATCTTTTGGATGTCTTTCAAGATCTTTTCGAAATCAATCTCCAGATCAATAATCTTACCTGTTCTAAGGTCGAATACCCAGCCATGAACAACAGGAAACTCTTCTAAGATGTATCGCTCCTGTACACAAGCCATTTTCACCACGTTAATACACTGCTCCTGAACGTTGAGTTCTACAAGTCGGTCATAACGTTTTGCTTCATCTTCGATAGCGTCCAGCTCAGCCTGGTGTAATCTGTAAACATCGCGAATGTTTCTCAGCCATGGGTTTAATAATCCTAAATCCTGAGGCGTCATCGCTGCTTTTACACCACCGCAGTTGTAATGTCCGCAGACAATAATGTGATTCACTCTCAGATGTTCCACGGCGTATTGAATAACGGCTGTAGAACTCATATCCAAAGTATTGACCACATTGGCAATGTTTCTGGTTACAAAAACTTCGCCGGGTTTCGTCCCCATAAGCTCTTCTGCCGTAACTCTGCTGTCCGAACATCCGATATACAGATAATCAGGATGCTGAGTTTTTGCCAGTTCATGGAAGAAATTAGGATCTTCTGCAAGCTTGGACTCTACCCATTTTCTGTTGTTTTCAAAAATAACTTTGTACGACTGTGACATAATTTTAATTTGGTTTTATAATTATTTATTTCGTTTAAATTATTTTTAAAATCAATAGACTAAATCGATAATACAAAAATAAAGATTTTACGGAAAATGCAACTACTTTTAACAAAGTTTAATATTAAAATATGCTTAAAATCATAATTAATAAAGCACAAAAGTTGTTTTTTCTAAAATGTTTTGATGTAATTGTAATTTAAACTTAAAAAAATAAGGATAAAATTACAGAAATGATAGTAAAATAATAAAGATTTTTCCTAAACTCTGGAACCCGAACCTCAAACTTTATTATTAATATATCCCTCCGTCGCATCTTCGGCTGGGAAAATTTTAGCTGGATTTCCCAATACGACGGAATTTTCAGGAACATCAAAATTAACATAGGAATTCGGACCAATAAGAACATTGTTTCCGATGCTGATAGCGCCGACAATCACTGCATTTGTGCCGATCCAGACTTGATTGCCAATGATAGGATAACCTGCATTTTTCCCGCGGTTTTGCTGTCCGATGGTGACACCCTGTGCAATATTGCAGTTTTTCCCGATTTTTGCCTTAGGATTTATCACCAAACTTCCCCAATGTCCCAGGTAAAAACCTTCTCCGATCTCCGTTTCGGGGTAGATCTGGAAACCGTATTTGATCTGATGGCGTCTTAGAACCAACCGCCAGAAAAGTCCGGGTAAAGATTTTTTCTTATATTTTTGGGTTTGTCTTAAAATATAGATGAAATGAAGGTTGGGGTTAATACATTTTGCCCAAATTTCAAAGGTGGAAAGCCACTTTCCGCTTTCCCGGTAAAAATCTTTTTGAAGCGTAGAATATTGATCTGCCATACAACAAATGTAAGAAATCTGCGGTTTTCAGATAGATTAATTTTAATTATAATTCGTCTAAAATTGAAGTGATTGTATTCACTGAATTCTCCAGGTTGAAAGGCATTTCGTAATCTTTCAGCTTTTCCGAATATTTTTCAAATGATTCGGGTTGAGTCAACGCTTTTTTCATTCCGTCATAAATTCCGTCTTCGGAGTTTTCTACAACAAGACCTAATTCCCCATTGCTTAGCATTTCATTAGCACCGGAAACTTCAGTGGAAATTATTCTTTTTTTTAAGGTAATTGCTTCAAAAAGTACCGTCGGAAAGCCTTCGTATCTCGAACTTAACATATAAAAATCCGCATTTTTAAAATAAGGATAAGGATTATCTGTAAAGCCGAGCATCGTCGCTGTTTCATCGACACCAAGATCTGATTTTAATTTTTTAATATTTTCAAAATCATAACCGTCGCCAACGATTAGAACTTTATGTTTAAAGCCCTCATCCAGAAGTTTTTTATGCACTTTTAATAATCTGTCGAACCCTTTTTGTGGGAATACAGTCCCAACAGAAATAAAAGTGGGAACAGAGTGGTCGAATTCATATTTCAAAACAGGCTGATCTGCTTTGGCAATAAATTCTTCCGTATCCAAAGGATTATAAATTTTTACGATTTTTTGTTTTTCCGTTTCGTTTTTAGCTAAACTATGGAAAAGATGTTCAATTTTTTCCGAAATCACCATGATTTTATCAAAACCGAAAAACTTCCTGATTTCATCATTGGTATAGCCTTTCACTTGGGAAAGATCATTATGAATCCAGACTATTTTTTTTGAGCTTTTTAAAGGAGATCCTAAAATTTCGTCCCGCATTCCATGAATTGCCGCAAACTCAATGTCGTATTTTTTATTCTTTAATTTTCCTTTGTATAAAAGATTCGGAAATTTTTTTAATATCCCCTGATACAATACTCTAGCCGCCTTTCTGGGAATTTCATGAGGGCGGTTGGTCGTAATCATTTCTCCTTTGTTGAGGTATAAAATATTAATCCATTTTGGAACTTCAGGTAAGTATTTTCCGGAATAAAGATTTAATAATAAATCGATTTCGTCCTTGTCTTGAGGTAGATTATTCAGAAAGGTCACCAATACTTTTTCTGCACCGCCGTGTCGCAGAGAACCTATACGGATGAGTATTTTCTTTTTTTCAGACATTATTTTTTCACAGGTTTATATTTGTGAGGGAGATGTTCTTTAATATACGCTTCAAGTTTTGGTCTGTCCTTTTCCAGTTCACGAGGATACATCACATTGTTTGCCAGTAATTTGTCACCATATTCTTCAATCGTACAGATATATTTTGCAGGAACACCTGCGTACACCGTTCCGCTTGGCATAGATGTCGTAAGAATAGAGCCCGCACCCAATACACAGTTATCTCCCATTTCCACACCCAGCATAATGATTGTATCTGCTCCGATAAGACATTGCTTGCCGATTTTTATCCTTCCGAAAGTTCTTACATCTTTATATTTATCAAAAAAGTGTAAGGCATTTTGACCGCCATCATGGTTTACAAATCTTACATTGTTGGAAAAAGTGGTTTCCTCACCAATTTCTATTAAAAAACATTCTGTTCCGAATTGGGGAACTTCCACAAAGCGAACATTTTTACCCACTTTTAAGCCTTTTGCAAGACAGATTTTAAGGTAAATTTTCTGTATCATAAACTGATACGTGGTGTGAATCTTCAGAATAGCGCGGTATAATAAAAGCATATTTATTTTTTTGAAAGATTGATGATAATATCTTCAACAGCATTAAAAATTTTCTGATTGTCGAATTGTTTTTCAATATCCTTTAAATTGTCATTGATCTGAGAAACCAATTCAGGATCTGTAAGGAATTTTTTCATCGATTCGTACATTTCTTCGGTTTCGTAATTGATGAGGTAACCTGTCTTCCCATGCTCGATCATTTCAGGAATTCCTCCCACGTTTGTTGAGATGATAGGCTTCTGAAGGATAAGAGTATCGGCAATAATCAATGGCCAGCCTTCGGACTCGGACGGGAGAATGAAAAAATCTGCGTTTTTCACATACGGATAAGGATTCATTGACGAACCAAGTAATTTGAAACTCTCCGTTACCCCAAGATTTTCTGCCTGTTTTTTCAAATTTTCCATCTCTTCGCCATCTCCGATAACAATGATATGGTGATCAAAACCGTCTTTCAGTAATTTTGCATGGGCATCCATTAATTTATGAAAACCCTTTCGGCTGTGAAGCCTGGCAACGGAAACGAAAACGGGCTTATCTGGTAAATGCGGCTTAAAAGCTAAAGATTTCTGTTTTAATTCATCGATCGGAATAGCATTTAAAATAACCTGGTTTTCAGGGATTTTAAGATCCGGATACGTTTCAACCAAAATATCTTTTGTCTGTTGGGATCCAAAAATAAAATAATCAAACTGAGGAATTTGTTGTAAAATTTCCGGAACCAACGGCTGAAGTTTCGGAAGTGTAATATCGGAATGAAACCATCCGATTCTTTTTGAATTTTTATTGGGAGAATTTAAAACAGCAGAAAAGGCAGCATAAGTTGGTGCTATTTCTACATCATACATGTCGTTCAAAAGCTGGTCTGCAATTTTCGGATTTTTCAAAGCCTTTTTGAGTCTGAGGCTTCTTTTTGCCAGCTGGATTTTCTGAATGACAGGATTTTTTGAAAGGTCTTCTCTTCCGTCTGTAAGGTAAACTTTCCTTACATGTTTAGGAAATTCATTGCGAAGTTCTCCCTGATTCATATTTAAACAGATTGTAAGCTTAAATTTATCTTTGTCGAGGTTATTAAGTATACTTAAAATTACCTTTTCCACACCACCCATTTCCATAGAACGGTGTCTGAAAAGCACTTTTATTTTTTTGTTGTCTGGCATTAACCGAAAATTTTTTGTAAAAGAATAATAAATTTTTTCTTAATACGAAAAGGTATTTTATTTTGATATTCTAAAAGAGCAAAAATTTCCTTAGGATCTGTGTAGATTTCCGGAACGGGTCTGCCATTGATTTTCTTTAAATTTCTTCGCTGCATGGCTTCCCATATAGAACGGGCATAATAACTGTAAGATTTTTCTTTATTCTCATTCTGAGAAATTCCTCCGGCGTGTGCTCGGTACAAATAATCTGTCTGGTTGATAAAATGTACTTTTCCCACCTCATACATTTTAAAATAAAGATCCTGATCTTCTGCAATTTTAAGCTCAGGATTTATTTTCGGACCGTTGAGATAAATATCCCTTCTGAAAGCTACAAAGGGAGCAATCTGAATCGGGAAATTAAAAAAAGTTTTTTGCCCGTTCGGAACCTGCATCGCTGCCCGAAACTCTTTTAAAATATTTAAATTCTGATCACATTTTGCCAATCGGGAATAAGTAAGAACCACATTTTTTTTCTTTTCTAAAACGGTAATGGCACTCTTCAAAGCATTGGGTTTAATGATGTCGTCCGGATCCAAATATCCGCAGACATCTCCAGTGGCGTCTTCAATAAGCTTAGCTTTTGTAACCCCGACTCCGTAATTCGCATCGTTTTCATACAGCTTGAACCTCTCGTCATTTCCGATGATTTTTCTGATTACGTCTACGGAGTCATCAGTTGATCTGTCGTCGATAATAACGACTTCCCAATTTTTATACTCCTGTGCAAGAATGGAATCGTAGCAGTCTTTAAAGAACTTTCCATTATTGTAATTGGCAATTAAAACAGAAAATTTCATCTTATTTGTGTTAATAATTTTTTACAAATATAATTATATCTTAAAAATAAAAGAAAAATCTTTATTTTTGTGTCCTAAATTTAACACAGTGAGCGAAATATCAAGAGTTCTCAAAACATTTGTTGCCTATCTGAAAAGACCTGACCTTTATCCTGAGTTAGGCAGAAAAATTATCAAAAACACCGTAAACAGGGGAAATGCCTTTAAAGGAAAGGAAAAAACCAACGAGTGGGCTGCTTCCAGAGCAATTTCTCAAAAAGAGACGATCTCTAAACTTTTTGGGATCGATATGGATCCTTTCAAAAGTAATTATGCGGAAATTTTAAAAACTTCTGAACAAAGAGAAAAAGAATGTCCTATTAAAATGGGCGGGGCAGGAGCGTTGGAATTAATCTATTATTCTTGTGAGTTTGCCAATGCAAAAAATGTTGTAGAAACGGGCGTCGCTTACGGATGGTCGTCTTTGGCTGCGCTTTTATCCCTGGAAAAAAGAGGCGGAACGCTATACAGTTCGGATATGCCTTATCTTGCGCAGGATGGCGATCAATATGTTGGCTATGTAGTTCCTGAAAATCTTAAACCATATTGGAAATTATTCCGTTTTGCGGATAAAGAATCCTTACCGAAAATCTTTGCCGACAATGCAACCTTTGATGTTGTACATTACGATTCGGATAAGAGTTATAACGGAAGATTCTGGGCTTACACCGAACTTTACGGTCACCTAAAAAGCGGAGGTGTTTTCATTAGCGATGATATTGGCGATAATTCTGCGTACCAGGATTTCTGTGAAAAGAATAACATCGAAACCACCGTAGTAGAATACGAAGGAAAATATATTGGGGTTTTTGTGAAATAAAAGCACCGGTTTTTTTGAACGCCTAAGCCGGATAAAATTTCTATTTTTGTGAAATAAACAAACACAATAAGCATAAGATGAAGATAATTTTCCCAACTTCTGCATGTATTTCCGGTGGAAAAATCTCAAAAAATTTTCACTTAAAATATCACGTAAGAGCAAATGTAGATGAATCTGAAAGAAGTATGTATGATAATGGTATTTTAATAAAAAAATAAAAACTGTATGTACAAAACTTTTTCAGAATTAAAAAAAGAACTACGCAGAGATACTCAAAATCTTAAAAATATAAAAGTTGCCCTTCTCGGAGATACAGCAACACAATTTTTAAATATAGCTTTAAAAGGAACTGCCATTAATGAAGGTTTTAATCTGGAAGTTTTTGAGGCAGATTTCGGACAGATATCCCGTCAGATCATGGATCCGACATCGGAATTTTATGAATTCAATGCAGATTACACGATTATTTTTGAATCTTCTCATAAGCTCTTGAGCCAGTATTACAAATCGTATGATTCTCAGCTCAGTTTTGCGGAAAATAAAATAAAATATATCGAAGAACTTTACCATACGATTCAAAGCCGGACAAAAAGCAGGGTAATCTATTGTAATTTTCCAATTATTAATAATCAGATTTTTGGAAATTTTTCGAATAAAGTAGAATCTTCTTTTGTTTTTCAGCAAAATAAGCTGAATTATTTACTTTCTGCAGAAATAGCATCAAAAAAAGATAATTTCTTCATTGCAGATCTTCTGTCCATTCAAAATAAATGGGGCAGAGACTTCATGTTTACTCCCAATATTTATGTAAACACCGAAATGGTGTTATCTTTGGATGTATTGCCGATTGTGGCTCACCACATGTTCAGCATTATTTCTTCTCTGGAAGGGAAGTTCAAGAAATGTTTGATTTTAGATTTGGACAACACAACCTGGGGTGGAATTATCGGAGATGATGGCCTGGAAAAAATTCAGATCGGAAGTTTAGGAATAGGAAAAGCGTTCACAGAATTCCAACATTGGGTGAAAGCTTTACAGAAAAGAGGTGTGATTTTAGCAGTCTGCAGTAAAAATGATGAAGATAAAGCTAAAGAACCTTTCGAAAAACATCCGGATATGGTTCTGAAACTGGATGATATTGCCGTTTTTGTTGCCAATTGGGATAATAAGGCTGATAATATCAGAAAAATTCAGAGTATTCTGAATATCGGATTCGATTCAATGGTTTTCCTGGACGATAACCCGTTTGAAAGAAATCTTGTGCGAGAAAACCTTCCTGATGTCTGTGTTCCCGAATTACCTGAGGATCCTGCAGAATATCTGGAGTATTTATATAGCTTAAATCTTTTCGAAACCGCAAGTTTCTCTGAAAACGATGCGGAAAGAACCAAACAGTATCAGGTGGAAGCTCAGAGAGTAATTGATCTTGAGAGCTTTACCGATGTTAATGATTTTCTGAAAAGTATGAATATGGTTTCCGAAGTTCAGGGCTTTAATAATTTTTCAAAACCGAGAGTTTCTCAGCTTACCCAACGTTCTAATCAGTTTAATTTAAGAACCGTAAGATATACCGAGCAGGAAGTCGAAAGCCTTATGAATTCGGAGAATCATCATACCATTTCTTTCACATTGGAAGATAAATACGGAGACAATGGCTTGATCTGTGTGATTGTCCTTGAAAAGAAAGATCCTGAAACTCTTTTTATTGATACATGGCTCATGAGCTGTCGCGTTCTGAAAAGAGGAATGGAAGATTTTACTTTAAATACAATTGTAGATACTGCTAAAAAGAACGGTTTTAAATATATTGTAGGAGAATATCTTCCGACCGCAAAAAATCAGATGGTAAAAGACCATTACGAAAGATTAGGATTCCAGGCTCACGAAGAAAAATGGCTTTTGAATGTAGATGAGTATGCCCCTAAAGATGTCTTCATTTTAACAAAATAAATAATAAACAGACAAATATATTATGGACAAGAATGAAATTTTATCGAAACTAACAACCATCTTCCACGATGAATTAGACAATGATGAAATTGTTTTACATTTTGAAACAACGGCGGAAGATATTGAGGAATGGGACTCCCTTTCTCATATTCAGTTGATTGTAGCGGTAGAAAAGGCTTTCAAAGTACGTTTTACCTCTTCAGAAATTCAAAGCTGGAATAATGTTGGCGAAATGATCGATTGTATTCTGACAAAATAAATGGTACTTCAGCTTAATCAGAAATTTCAACATCAATTTAAAGTTGATGATCAAATTTATAACGGGTTCATTACGGTTTTTAATGACAGGAATTCCCTGCATACAAATGAAGAATTTGCACAGAACAAAGGGTTCAGGTCAAAAGTAATGCACGGAAATATTCTGAGCGGTTTTCTTTCATTTTTTATTGGAGAACTTCTTCCAACGGAAAATGTAATGATTCTTTCCCAGAATATTAATTTTAAAAATCCGGTCTACCTGAATGATGTTTTGAGTTTTGAAGCTGTTGTTGATGAACAGTCGGAAGCGGTACAGGTAAATACCTTTAAATTCAAATTTGTCAATACGGAAAATAAAACCGTAGCTGCAGGTAAAATACAAATAAAAGAATTAACGTGAATAAAGTAATTTTAACAGGTGGATCATCCGGAATTGGAAAAGCGATTAATGTATTTCTTCTGGAGAAAGGCTATGAAGTATTATTTACCTATTGTCATTCGGAAGCATCTGCAAAAGAAATAGAAGCTCAGTTTCCGAATGCGAAAGCGTACAAGATAGATTTCAGATCAGAGTCTGAGATGGTTGGATTTTCAGTTGAAATTGAAGCTTTTTCCCCGGATATTCTTATCAATAATTACTACAACGGGACTTTTATAGATACTTATTTTCATAAAACAGAAACGGAGAAAATTTTAAATGATTTTAAAAATAATATTATTCCGACATTACAAATAACACAGGAATGTATTAAAATTTTCCGTAAAAAAAAGCAGGGGAGAATCATCAATATTCTTACTTCATCTCTTAATTCTCCGGCAATAGGAACATCCGTTTATAACTCAAACAAGGCTTATCTGCTACAAATGAGCAAGAGCTGGGCACTTGAGAATGTAAAGTTCGGGATTACCTGCAATTCTGTTTCCCCATCATTTATTCCGACAGATTTTCATAAGGATATGGATGAGAGAATGAAAGAAGCCATACTTTCAGGATACCCGTTGAAAGAAAACCTGGAAAGCAAAGACATTTCAAATATAATCGATCTTTGCATAAACGGAGGAAAGCACTTTAACGGCAACCATATTTTTCTGGATGCCTCACATTATTAATTGAATTTTTAAACACAAATAATGCAGTTCACGTCTATTGCTTTTATCCTCTTTTTTGTAACCGTTTTCGGGCTTTACTGGCTTTTTCAGAAAAATCTGAAAGTACAGAATATTCTTTTGCTGCTGGCAAGTTATGTTTTTTACGGTTTCTGGGACTGGAGATTTCTAGCTCTTCTTATCGGAAGTTCGGCAGTTGCTTATTTTTTAGGATTTAAAATTGCTGAAAACGAAGGAAGCAGAAAACGTCTTTATCTTAATCTGGGGCTTGTTTTAGCAATAGGAACACTGTTTTACTTTAAGTATTTCAATTTTTTTATTGATTCTTTCGCAGAACTGTTTGACATAAAAAATACAATAACGTTAAGTATTGCTTTACCTCTTGGCATCAGCTTTTATACCTTTAGGATTATAAGTTATTTCCTTGATATTAAGAATAAAAAATTAAAACCGGAAACGGATGCTTTAGTGTTTTTCAATTATATCGCATTCTTTCCGAGTATGACTTCCGGGCCTATCGACAGAGGCGGATTATTGCTTCCTCAATTAAAAAAAGAAAGAATTTTCACACTAGAAAATGGTTCTGATGCTGTAAGGCAAATTTTATACGGAGCATTTAAGAAATTGGTGATTGCCAACAGCATTACGCCAATTACTCAGGAAATATTTCAGAATTATGATCATCTTTCAGGAAGTACGGTTGCTTTTGGAGCGGTTTTGTTTCTTTTCGAAATTTATGCCGATTTTTCGGGGTATTCGGATATGGCGATTGGTCTTGCAAAATTGCTAGGTTTCAAAATCACAAAAAACTTTGCCTTTCCGCTTTTTGCCCAGAATATTGCTGAATACTGGAGGAAATGGCATATTTCATTAACCTCGTGGCTCACAGATTATGTATTTACACCTTTGGTTATCCAGTTTAGAGATTACGAAAAAAAAGGGCTTATCGCTGCCATTATTTTAAATTTTGTTCTTATCGGAGCATGGCACGGGCCAAGATATACATTTGTCCTGTTTGGGCTGCTTCATGGTTTATATTACGTTCCGCTGATTCTTACTAATAAACTGAATAAAAAGAAAAAGTTTTCCAGATCTATTCCTACCATTCAGGAATTTGGAAATATTTTGCTGACAATGGTGATGGTTTGTTTTGCATTTATTTTATTTGCGGCACCTACGCTTACGGATGCAATAGGAATGTATGGAAGGGTTTTTAGTTTTTCACTCTTTTCAATTCCGCAATTTATAAAAGTGAAGATTTTAGGCTTTATTTTTATTTTAATTGCAATTGACTGGATAAACAAAAATCAGGAACACGGTCTGGAAATTAGCAGATTTAATCCGATTGTGAGAAGAGTTTTTTACGTTTTCCTTATCTTCATGATTATGTATTTCGGAGTATTCGGTAACGGTAATTTCATCTATGAACAATTCTAATTATGAAAAAATTTTTATTTAAAATATCATTTTACATTATTGGAGTAATCGCTGTTTTATTATTCTTAGGATCTTTTGCAGATGGTAATACAGATGATAATTACAGACATTTTACAGGCCCGAAACCATCCAACATGATCTTGGGAGATTCTCGCGGGGTACAGGCCATTGTTCCAGATGTTCTGGACTCAAAATTTAAAGGGCGAACGTTTAATAATTTTGCCTTCAATATTGCAGATTCTCCGTATGGAAATATTTATTTTGAAGCTATTAAAAAGAAAATCGATCCTGATACCAAAAACGGAATTTTTATCTTAACGGTCGATCCTTGGAGTTTATCCGCTGATAAAAGCTTGGAGGAAAAAGATCTTCCGGAAACCAGATCTCCTTTGGCAGATATGCATTTTTATGATGTGGATCCCAATTATGAATACCTCAGTCGAAATTACTCCAGAAGTTGGTTTAATATTTATAAAGACAGGGAAGAAGTAGCAAAATCCAATACCTATTTACATAAAAACGGATGGATGGAAGTTACGGTAGATGTTCACCCGGATACAGTAGCGGCAAGAACAGAGAAAAAAGTGGAGGAAGTTGTAGTCTCGTCTAAAAAACAGGAAATATCTTCATACAGGCTGCATGCTTTGGAAGATATTATTAAATTTTTAAAGGCTAAAGGCAGTGTTTATATTGTAAGGATTCCTCCTTCAGAAAAAGTTCTGGAGATAGAAAAAATATATTCACCGGATTTTAGCAAAAAGATGAAAAATATTTCTAAGAAATACGGCGCCAAGTTTTTCGATTTTGCACCCAAAGCTAACGATTACATTTATACGGATGGAAACCATATGTATAAAACTTCAGGAAGACTTTTTACTGCCCAAATTGCAGATTCTATTCTTTTAAATAAAAAGATCTTAAAATAAATACTTCCTGAAATTAATATTATAAAGACCTGATTTTATGCTCGGAAAATCCGTAATCAGGTATTTTGCAATCATTCCCCATTTTTTTACGGGTGGAGCCAACGCAATTTCATAGCTGCGATGCATTCTTCTGATATGTATTTTTATGTCTTGTGGCAGCGTGCTTTCGTTTTTCGCCCAATTATTTATTTCTCTCCAAAGCAGCACTTTTGTAGTAGCAGGCTTTATTTTTTTAGTATCGACTTTTGTGATTCTGTTATTTTCGTGGACACCTCTCATGGCAACAGCTTTATCCAAAATCCCCGGGTAAAGATCCAGATAATAGGAAAGCCTGAACAAAAATTCCGTATCCTGATGAAGTCTTAAATGCGTTTTAAAAAATGGATTTAATTTTTTCACCAAAACATCTCTGCGAATCGTTAATGTATCAATGCTGAAAAGCCCGAAGCTTCCTTTCATATTGATCTGTCCCGGAAATACATCCTTTGGATCATGTCTTTTGTGAACGGTGGTCAATCGGTCTCCAAAAACCTTATAATATTGTTCTTTTGCTTTTTCAGAATAATAATGAACGCCCAATGCTCCGTAAACACCATCTACTTTCGAATCTTTAAAAAGCTCTCTTTCTGCATCAAAACGGTTCGGAAGATAATAATCATCAGCGTCCAGAAATGCAATAAAGTCTCCTGTTGCATTTTCCAAACCTAAATTCCTTGTCGGACCTGCTCCGTGATTTCCTTTGTCGGGATGTTGGAAAAGTTTCACCCGGTCGTATTTTTGAGCTAATTGCTGACAGACTTCCAGGGCATTATCCGGAGATTTATCTTCAATTAAAATTACCTCATATACTTCCTCAAACTGCAGAGCAGATTCCACAGCCTGGGTTACATATTTTTCAGCGTTGTAAACCGGAACAATTACAGAGATTTTCATTGTTGAATATTATAAAAAAGGATTAAATTATTGTATTTCTAAAGTTTACGTTGTATAATCCTGACTTTATGCTTGGATAATCAAGGATTAAATATTTAAGAATCATTGCCCATTTTTTTGGGTTGGGAGTGTGGGCGATTTCAAAGCTTCGTTCCATCCTTTTGATATGGATTTTAATATTTTCGGGCATGCTTTTTTCTTTACTGGCCCATTCGTTCACATTTTTCCAGAAAATATACCTTGAGAGCACTGGCTTTTTTTTATTGATGCCCACTTTTGTGATCCTGTTTTCTTCGTGTACCCCTCGTTGAGCAATAGGTTTTTCAATACTTCCGGGATAAAGATCCAGATAATAAGATAATCGGAACAAAAATTCCGAATCTTCATGAAGTTTTAAGTTGGATCTGAAAAAAGGATGCATTTTTTTTATTAAAGCATCTTTGCGAATCGTAAGTGCAACAATACTAAACATCCCAAAACTCCCCAACAGATACAATTGTCCCGGAAAAACTTCCTTTGGATGATATCTTTTATAAACGGTTGTTAAAGAGCTTCTAAAAACTTTATAATACTGTTCTTTTGCTTTTTCTGAATAAAAATGAACGCCCATCGCCCCATACACGCCTTCCACTTTCGGATCTTTGAAAAGTTCTTTTTCCGCATCGAAACGGTTGGGAAGGTAATAATCGTCGGCATCAAGAAAAGCAATAAAGTCTCCCGTTGATTTTTCTATTCCTAAATTCCTTGAAGCTGAAGCCCCGTGATTTTTCTTGTCCGGATGTTGGAAGAGTTTTACCCGGTCATATTTTTTCCCCAGTTCTTCACAAACTATCAATGCATTATCCGGAGATTGGTCTTCAATTAAAATAACTTCATATACTTCCTCAAACTGAAGAGCAGACTCTACAGCCTGGGTAACATATTTTTCCGCATTGTACACGGGAATGATCACGGAAGTTTTCATCTTTATTACCTATAATAATTAAAGCGATATTTTGTCTTGAGTATTTCAGGGTTTTTAAGTCCTTCCAATACAATATTGCCGTATTTAGCCAATCCTTTTTTCTGGGAAAGGTCAAAAGATTTATAACTTAAATAAATTCTTTTCTGATATTCTGCAGGTAGTCCTTTCGAACTTGCCCAGTCATAAAGAGACTTCCAGTAAAGATATTGTCTTTGGTTGTACTGCGGAGAATACTGAACGATTTTTGTAATTCGGTTGTCATCATGAATTCCCCGGATTGCAATGGCTTTATCAATAATCCCTGATTTTAAATGACAATGATAGGCCAGCTTGATATTAAAATCGGAATCCTGATGTACACGAAGATTTTCGTTGAAACGTAATTGTGCCCGATCAAGCGCAGATTTTCTAATTGTTAAAGCATTTAAATGAAAAAATGTCCCAAAAGTTTTAGGAGTTAAGCTTAATAATCCCCTGAAAACTTCTTCACCCTCAGCGGGATAATTTACTGTAGTGAGAGGTGCATCTTTAAATTTTGTCTGATATTCCTGCTTGCCTTTTTCTGTAAGATATTCAATGCCTATTGCTCCGAAAACACCTTCAATTTCAGGATCATTAAAAATTTCCTTTTCCGCATCGAATCTGTTTGGAAGGTAATAATCATCAGCATCCAAAAAAGTAATAAAACTTCCTGTTGCTTTTTCAATTCCAAGATTTCGTGTTGCTCCGGCTCCGTGATTTCCTTGATC
>CBFGVN010000002.1:0-59871 GCA_965651845.1 uncultured Chryseobacterium sp.
TTCAAGGTCGATTTCAAGTAAAAAATAATTATCTAAAGTTTTGATAATGTTGTAGGTAAGAATCGCTTCTTTTGCACCGTCAGTTGCCTTGGGAAACACGATGGCTTTATTATTTTTTTCGTTTTTCTTTAAATAATGAACCAGTCTTTGGGTCTGAGGAATCATTTCCTTCGCTACAACCGCCCAATACGTTTTTTTAATCTCACGACTTTTTACCATCTGTGTCAAACGTGATAATGCTTTGGATGTTTTAGCATAAATCACCAAACCGGAAGTAGGCCTGTCAATACGATGAACCAAACCGAGAAAAACATTTCCCGGCTTATCATCTCTTTTTTTTATAAAATTCTTGATTGATTCTAATAAAGATTCATCACCGGTTTTATCGCCCTGTACAAGCTGTCCGACTTTTTTATTAATGACCAAAAGATGGTTGTCTTCATAAACAATCTGCCCCTCCATACATTATTGTCGATAAGTTGGTCTGTTGGTAAAAGAAAGGATGATTCCCGCCAAAAGACCTATAGTCTTAAGTCCTGAAAGTTTTGAATCCTGTGGCATAAAAGCTCCGATTACACAAACCGCAGCTGCAGCATACATCGCATACATGAAATTTTTGTTCGTAAGCATAGGTGCCTGTAAGAAGAAACTTATCCCAATCAAAATGTAAAAAATTTTTCGGGAAAGCAAATTATTGATCTCAGGAGAAAAGAAATTGAACCACCCCGCCGCAAGACAAAGCAATGCTACGATAGATAAAATTCCTTGTATAGATTGTTGATTTTTCATTAGTTTAATTAATAACTTTCGTTTTCGTTCGGGAAACTCACACCTTTTACATCTTTCACATACTGTGCAACAGCTCCTGTGATTTCCGTATAAAGATCAAGATATCTTCTTAAAAACTTCGGACTGAAGCCTTTATTCATTCCAACCATATCGTGATATACTAAAACCTGTCCGTCACAATGGGCTCCGGCTCCGATCCCGATAGTGGGGATGGAAATAGATTCTGTAACTTTTTTAGCCAAATCCGCAGGAATTTTTTCCAAAACAACAGAAAAACATCCCAATTCTTCCAAAAGCTGTGCATCGGCAATTAATTTTTCCGCTTCTGCTTCTTCTTTTGCCCTTACTTTATAGGTTCCGAATTTGTAGATAGATTGTGGCGTTAATCCCAAATGTCCCATCACAGGAATTCCGGCATTGATTATTTTTTTTATTGATTTTGAAATCTCTTTTCCACCTTCAATTTTCACGGCATGAGCACCGCCTTCTTTCATCATTCTTACTGCAGATTCCAGTGCTTTTTCAGGATTACTCTGATAGGTTCCGAAAGGAAGATCGGCCACCACCAAAGCTCTGTCGGTTCCTCTGGCAACACTTTGAGCATGATAAATCATCTGATCCAAAGTAATCGGCAGTGTCGTTTCAAAACCTGCCATTACATTCGCCGCAGAATCTCCGATTAAAACAGCATCAATCCCTCCCGCATCTACCATTTTCGCAGTGGTAAAATCATATGCCGTAAGCATTGTTATTTTTTCCTTGTCGAATTTCATTTTTCGCAAGGTTTCAGTCGTAACTTTTTTAATTTCAGAGTGAACAGACATAATGTATCTATTTTTTTAAAAGTTAAAAAGTCGGCGCTGGGCCGACTTGAAGTTTGTATGATTTTTTATAAAACTACGTGACCTAGTTTCATTAATTTGTCGTGGTTGAGAATTTTGATATTTCTTCCATCTACCTCAATGAGATTATCCCCTTTGAATTCAGAAATCAGACGAATTGCACTTTCTGTAGCCGTTCCGATGATATTGGCAATTTCTTCTCTCGTTAAAGAAATCTTGATAAACCCTTCAGGATCAACACCCAGTTTTTGTTCCAACAGCAATAAAATTTCCGCCAATCTTTCTCTTACCGTTTTCTGAGCAAGGAAAGTAATTGTATTGGAAGATTCCCCCAATTCATAAGAAATTTTCTGAAGCATCACAAAAGAAAGCTGTGGATCAACTTCCAGAAGATACATGAAAACATCTGCAGGTAAGAATGTTGCCTCGATATCCGTCATAGCCTCCGCCTTTGCCTGGAAATTTTCCCCGCAAAGCAAAGAACGATAACCAATGATATCACCTTCTTTGATAAATCTTAAAATCTGATCTTTTCCAAATGCTCCTGATTTCGACAGCTTAGCAGCACCTTTTTCTAAAACATACACTCCTTTTGGAGCTTCCCCGTCCTCGAAAATGGTATCGTGTTTCTGAAAACTCAGTTTCTTTTTTGCGTTGATATATTTCTCAAAATCTGCGCTAGAAAGTCTTTCCTTAAATGATTTATCATTAAAAACTCTGGCGAACCTCTCTTCAATTGCAATCTGTTGTTCCTGCGACATTTTATATGACATTTATCACAAAAATAGAACTTTTTAACTCGATAAACAAAAAAATTTGTTATAATTTTGTAGTTCAATAATTTATGAAGGTGAGCGAGAACTGTTTTCATTGTGGTCAAGAGATCGAAAAGGAAAGAATTTTATTCGATGAAAGGATTTTCTGTTGCAACGGTTGCAAATCGGTCTACGAGATCCTGAATACCAACAATTTAAGTAATTTTTACGAATTAAATAAGCGAGCAGGAATCAGACCTGATGAAAGTTCCTCACAGTTCGAATATCTTGATACTCAGGAGATTTTCGATAAGGTAACGGATTTCTCCGAAGGAAACACAAGCTTAGTCACATTTAAAATACCTGTAATTCACTGTTCTTCTTGCATTTGGCTATTAGAAAGCTTACATACTTTAAATAAAAACATTAAATATTCTCAGGTTAATTTTACAAGAAAAACCTTACAGATCTCATTCAGCCATAATGAATTAAAATTAAGCGAATTAGCTAATTTTTTAACCAATTTAGGATACAAACCAGTCATCAGCCTTGAAACAGCCGATAAAAATGTCGAAAATATGGATAAATCTTTATTGATAAAATTCGCCATTGCAGCATTCGCTTTCGGTAACGGGATGTTTCTTACCTTTCCCGAATATGTCGGAGGGGAAGATTACTGGATGGAACATTATAAAGGGCTTTTCAGGACGTTAATGTTCTTGTTGGCAACTCCGGTTGTATTTTACTCTGCTTCAGATTATTACAAATCAGCATGGTATGGTTTAAAAAATAAAATCGTTAACATTGATGTTCCGATTGTTTTAGGAATTTTGGTTCTTTACGGAAGAAGTATCTACGAAGTGGTAACAGATTATGGCCCGGGATATTTCGATACCCTTTGCGGACTGCTATTCTTCATGCTTTTGGGCAAAATTTTCCAAAAGAGAACTTACAATGCACTTTCATACGACAGAGACTATAAATCGTTTTATCCAATAGCAGTAACGAAGGTTGATTTTGAGGGAAAACAGGAAAATATTTTGCTTTCTGAAGTGAAAGTCGGGGATAGAATTTTAGTTAGAAATCAGGAAATTATCCCTGTGGATGCGATCCTCATCAATGGTGAGGGGAATATTGACAACAGTTTTATCACGGGAGAAAGTGAAAGCATCAGCAAACAGCCGGGAGATAAAATTTTTGCAGGAGGAAAGCAGGTTGGTTCTTCTTTGGAGCTGGAGGTTATTAAAAATGTGGATCAGAGTTACCTAACCCAGCTTTGGAACAAGGAAGCTTTCAAAAAACATGAAACCGGGCTTGATACATTGACCAATACCATTAGTAAATATTTCACTTTCATCATTTTAGGCATTGCATTACTTGCCGGAATATACTGGTCAACCGTTGATCTGGAGAAAATGTTCCAGGTTGTGTCTGCGATCCTGATTATTGCCTGTCCTTGTGCGCTTGCGTTGTCTGCACCGTTTACGTTTGGTCACATTATGAGGATTTTAGGTCGAAATAAATTTTATGTAAAAGATACTTTAACGATCGAAAAAATTGCAAAACTGAATACGATTGTTTTTGATAAAACAGGAACTATTACCCATAGAAAAAAATCAAATATTAAATACGAAGGCACCGAGATCAACGAGTTTGATTTACAGAATATTAAAACTTTATTAAAGAACTCAAACCACCCGCTTTCCAAGTCTTTATATGAATTTATTGATGTCAAAGATGACTATTTTCCGGTTGAAAAATTTCAGGAAATTTCAGGAAAAGGATATCAGGCGGAGGTAAGGGGAAATCTTTATAAAATCGGTTCGGCCAGATACAACAATCAGGAATCCAAAAACCTTGAAACGGCAGTTTATATCAGTAAAAATGATGAATTTATCGGTAAATTTATCTTTAAAAACGAGTATCGCCAAAACCTTAAAGATTTGTTTAAAAAACTGACAAATTATAAAGTTTTCATTCTGAGTGGAGACAATTCTTCGGAGGAAAATCAATTGAAAGAATTAATTCCGAAGTATCAGGGAATGGCCTTCAACCAAAGTCCGGAGGATAAACTGAATTATATTAAAAATCTTCAGGATCAGAATTTAAAGGTTGCGATGCTTGGAGACGGGTTAAATGATGCCGGAGCTTTAAAACAAAGCAACGTAGGAATCGCGATTTCTGATGATTCCAATAGTTTCACACCCTCTTCAGACGTTATCATGAATGGTGAAAAAGTGGTAACCCTCAACAGATACCTGAATGTCTGTAAAGGCTCGATCACGATTGTAAAAATGACATTTATAATCAGTTTTCTTTACAATATTGTTGGTTTAAGTTACGCAGTTACAGGACACATGCATCCACTTTTTGCGGCCTTGATCATGCCGGCAAGTTCTATAACGGTAGTTTCATTTACTACATTTTCGACATGGATCTTGGGAAGAAAGCACTTCAAAAAGTAAGCGTAAACGCCCTTATTTAGACTGATTTTAAATTAGCTGAAATGCGCATTTCGTGATGAATGTCATTATTTTTCCTTAAATTTGAACCCCGAAAATAGGTTAATTTTGTTGTCTGATGGATATTCTATATTTAATGATCCTTTGCAGCGTTTCTTTGGCTGCTGTTTTCTTGGTCGTTTTTATAGTCAATGCCAAGAAAGGACAGTTTGAAGACGATGAGTCTCCTGCTGTAAGAATCCTTTTTGACTCCGATGAAATCAAGGAAAAAGAGGAAGACGGCAACAAAGAAAGCAAGAACGAAAAAGGAGAAAATAATAAAATTGAAGAAAAAAGTGAATAGTTGATATGGAAACACAAAAGTTTAGTTATGACAACAGTATTGTTCGGGCATTTCTTTATGCGACCATAGTTTTTGGGATCATAGGATTTTTGTTCGGGCTTACAGCGGCATTAATGCTTTTCTACCCCGAGCTTCCGGAATTTTTATTCGGAACCGATGATGAAACCATTAAAAGTTTAGGCGGAGGGATAAAAGGTCTAATAAACACACACGGTGCATTTGGATTCGGAAGAATCAGAATGTTGCACACAACCACTGTAATCTTTGCATTCGTATGTAATATCGTATACGTAGGGGTTTACTACTCTTTACAACGATTATTAAAAACAAGAATGTATAGCGATACATTGTCTTGGATCCACTTCTGGACTTGGCAGATCATGATTGTAGTGACTTACATTACCTTCTTTATGGGAATTAATACTTCCAAAGAATATGCAGAACACGAATGGCCAATCGATATTTTGATCGCATTCTCATGGATCATTTTCGGGGCAAATATGTTCCTGACTATTGCAAAAAGAAGAGTAAGACACCTTTATGTAGCCATCTGGTTCTACATCGGTACTTGGATTGCTGTGGCCATGCTTCATATCTTTAACAACTTAGAAGTTCCATTATCTTTCACTGGCTGGAAATCTTATTCAGCTTATGCAGGGGTAAAAGATGCCATCGTACAATGGTGGTACGGTCACAATGCAGTAGCATTCGTATTGACAACTCCGGTTCTTGGTCTGATGTATTACTTCTTACCAAAAGCGGCAGACAGACCGGTATTCTCGTATAAATTGTCTATTATTCACTTCTGGTCATTAATCTTCGTATATATCTGGGCTGGTCCTCACCACCTTCAGTATACAGCTTTACCGGCTTGGGCTCAGGCGGTAGGAACAGGTTTCTCAATCATGCTTATTGCTCCATCTTGGGGAGGTATGTTGAATGGTCTTCTTACCTTAAGGGGAGCTTGGGACAAAGTAAGAGAAAATCCTATTTTGAAGTTCTTCGTTGTAGCTGTTACCTGTTATGGTATGGCAACTTTCGAAGGTCCGCTTTTGGCAACTAAAAACATTAACAAAATTGGTCACTTTACAGATTGGGTAATTGGTCACGTACACTTAGGTGCACTAGGATGGAATGGTTTCATGGCATTCGGTGTTATCTATTACCTGATCCCGATCTTGTGGAGAACTAAATTATATTCTACAAAATTAGCTAACTGGCATTTCTGGTTAGGAACATTAGGTATCATTTTCTATGCGGTACCAATGTATATTTCAGGTTTCACACAAGGATTAATGTGGAAACAGTTTAATCCGGATGGAACTTTAGTTTGGAAAAACTGGCTGGATACAGTAACGGCTATTATTCCTTACTTTAAAATGAGATTCGTAGGAGGGTTATTTTATCTTTCAGGAGCATTATTAATGGTTGTTAACCTTATTGCAACTGTAAGAAAAGGGTCTTTCCAGAAAGATGTACCGGCAGAAGCACCTGCTTTGGCAAACATCAGCGGTAAACGTAAAGAAGGAGAAGGAACTCACCTTTGGTTGGAAAGAACTCCTGTATTATTGGGTATTTTATCTTTATTAACGATCTCAATCGGTAGTATGGTGGAAATCATCCCTACACTATCTCTTAAGAAAAGTGTACCTACCATTTCAGCAGTAAAACCATATTCTCCACTGGAACTAGAAGGCAGAGATATCTATATCAGAGAAGGATGTAACGCTTGTCACTCACAGATGGTAAGACCATTCAGAGATGAGATCGTAAGATTCAACGGTAAAAACGGACAGTACTCTAAGGCAGGAGAGTTTGTATACGACAGACCATTCCTTTGGGGATCTAAGAGAACCGGACCGGATTTGCATAGAGAAGGTGGTAAAAACCCAAGCTCTTGGCATTACAAACACATGTATAACCCAAGATCTACCTCTGCAGGTTCTATCATGCCTCGTTACCCTTGGCTAATCGCTACAAATCTTGACAGATCTAAAATGGTAGATAAAATGAAGCTTATGAAGAGTGCGTTTGAAGTACCTTACACAAAAGCGGAAATCGATTCTGCAAACTCTTGGGCTGACAATCAGGCTACAAAAATTGTAAGAGATATCTTCTCTGAAGCAACAGACCTTAAAGACGAATATGCTAAGAGACCTAAAGGTGAACTAGAGAAAAAAGAAATCGTAGCTCTTATCTCTTATTTACAAAGATTAGGTACAGATATCAAAACAACTGAAATTAAAACAGCAAGTAATAACTAAAAATATTAAAGGTTCACATCATGATACCTCAGAACTTTAAAGACATATTATCCAATACAGAAAACGCTGGTTTTTACCAGACCTTGGCTCTGATTTTCTTTATGCTGTTCTTCGTGGCTTTGGTAATCTATGTTTTTAGCAGACCTAAAAAATATTACAAAGAAGAAGAAGAGGCACCTCTGCAGGATGATGAAAATGATGATGATTTTAATTTAAAAAATTAACTATTTATTATGAAACAAAGAACACCGGTTGTTGTAAACATTTTAATAATAATTGGACTTTTAATAGTTTTTTATTATCTGTTTGTACAAAGTTATGCTTTCTTGGGATCACCATATTTCTGGGGAACTGTAGTAATCGCTGGTATTTTAGCATATATCCACAGTGCCATTGGAGATTTGATCGAGAATAACAAGTTCAAAAAATTATCTCCGGAAGAAAAAGCAGCTTATTTGGCTGAGAAAAAAGTTCCTTATCTTAAGAGATTATATGATGCAGCATTCAAAAAACAATCTGCTTCATAAGAAAAATATATTCTTATCGACCACGGTTTCGACTGAATTATGGAGTTGGATAACCAATTACCAAAATGGTGTGTAGGTTTATTCTATTTTGGGACTGCTTTTTGTATTGTATATATATGTGCATTTTCTTTCACAAATTTTGCTCACCCGCTAAGCGAGTATGAGCAGGAATATAAAGAACAATTGGCGAGCATAGAAGAATATCAGAAAACTCAGCCTCCTGTAACGATCGAAACAGCAAAATATTCAGCTGATAATATCGCAGAAGGTAAAGAATTGTTCAAAACAAACTGTGCATCTTGTCACAAAGAAGACGGTAGTGGAGGTATCGGACCAAACCTTACGGATAACTACTGGATCAACCAGCCAGAGAAAACATTATTTAAAAACGTTTTCCATATGGACTGGAATGGTTCACCTACTAACCCGGCGATGAGACCATTCGGTAAAAACGGAGAAGTTTCTGGAGCTGAAATTGAAAAAATTGCAGCGTATGTTTACCACATCAACCAAGAACAGCCTCCTGTAACACAAGCCCAGGGTGGAGCAGCTCCTCAGGGAACTGAAGCTCATTGGGAAAAAGAATAATTTTAAATAAAAAATTAAAGCATATGAAAAAACATAATTTGTTATTAGAAAAAAAATAATAACGAATTATGTTTTTCTTTTTTTAAATACTTACAACAATGTCAGAAATAGAAGAAACAGAAGTACGCGGCGGACAGGGACAAGTTCTGGACCCTGAAAGTGGGTTTATCCAAGAAAACCAAAAGGAAAATACACGAACTATAGAAACATTGTAAGCTATATTTTATTACTCATTTATTTTGCAGTGCCATTCATTAAAATCAATGGCAATCCATTAATATTATTTAATGTTATTGATAGAGAGTTTTTCATTTTCGGACAGCCTTTCTATCCTCAGGATTTTTTCATCCTTACTTTGGGAGCTATTGCTTCTTTAATATTTATTATTGTATTTACGATTGCTTTCGGTAGAATTTTCTGCGGGTGGATATGTCCTCAGACAATTTTCCTAGAAATGATCTTCCGTAAAATAGAATACGCTATTGAAGGAGACAGAAACAAACAGATGAAGCTCGACAGACAAGAGTGGAACAGCGAAAAAATCTGGAAAAGAGGCTTGAAATGGACGATCTATATTATCATTTCATTAATCATTACCCACTTTATGCTTATGTATATCGTTGGTTATAAAGAAATATTCAGGATTATTTCTGAAGGGCCATTTGCACACCCTACCAATTTTATCATTATGATTCTCTTTACCGCGGCATTTTATTTTGTATTTGCTTGGTTCAGAGAACAGGTTTGTACGTTGGTTTGCCCTTACGGAAGATTGCAGGGGGTTTTAATTGATAAAGATACCATCAATGTTTTCTACGATTTCAACAGAGGTGAAAACAGAGCAAAATGGAGAAAAGGAGAAGACAGAAAAGCATCAGGAAAAGGAGATTGTATCGACTGTCACCAGTGTGTTGTGGTTTGTCCTACGGGAATTGACATCAGAGACGGCCAGCAATTGGAGTGCGTAAACTGTACAGCCTGTATCGATGCCTGCGACGAAGTGATGGAAAAAGTAGGTCTTCCGAAAGGATTGATCAGATACGCTTCTGAAAATGAAATTGAAAAACAGACAGAGTTTAAGTTTACAGGCAGAATGAAAGGTTTTGCCATGTTTCTTGTTCTTTTGGTGGGATTCTTAGGATATCTTCTTTATAACAGAGGAGAAATGGAAGCTAAGTTCATCAAGCCGGCAGGAAGTACATTCTTCGTGAGAGACGGAAAAATTACCAATACCTACAATTATACGTTCTTAAATAAAACCAACGATAAGAAGATTGTAACCATCAAGGTAATTGAGCCTAAACATGGGGAAGTTATCTACAGCGCCTCAAGCAAAATTCCTGTAGAAAGAGATAAAATCACTAAAGGAACCATCAATATCAGCTTCCCGGAAAAGGAAATGAATCTTTCGAAACAGAACATTACCATCGGAGTATATGATATGAAAGGGAAATTGGTAGATTCTTACCAGACGTATTTTGAAGGGCCATTTAAATTGCAATTTTAATTTAAGATCATAAAAACGATTAAAAAATCCGGAAAAAATGAAAAACTTTAGTTGGGGACACGGTGTTGTAATTGCTTTATTTGCATTCATTATTTTTATTTTATCAATGTTATTTCTTTTCCCGAACGGGCAGAAAAACTCAGAAATGGTAACGGATAACTATTATGAAGAAGAATTAAAATACCAGGATGTAATTGATGCTAAAAAAAGAGCTGATCAATTGCAGGAAAAACCAGTCTACAGCCAGAATAAAAACGGAATTACCATAACTTTCCCAAAAGATTATGATAACTCCAATACCACGGTAAAATTTGTGTTAAACAGAACCGACGACCAGAATTTGGATATACATAAATCTGTACAGCTAGATGCCAATAAATCTTTTTTAATTCCTGCCCAGGTTTTAAAAATGGGTAATTATACATTAAGATTAAATTGGACAAAAGACAAAACAGACTACAGAATGGATTATGATGTGATATGGAAATAGCACTTATTGTATCGGCAATCGGTTTGGGTTTTGCTTCCGGATTTCACTGTATCGGAATGTGCGGTCCTATTGCGTTGTCGATGGGATTAACAAAAAAACAGGCTACCAATTTCTACCTTCAAAATCTTACTTATCAATTCGGAAGAATTTTCACGTATTCGCTTTTAGGAGCAATTTTAGGAATCATTGGTGAAGGTTTTGAAATGGCAGGCTTTCAGAAATATCTTACGATTGCTGTTGGAGTTTTATTAATTGTAATGGCATTTTTTTCATTCGGAGGAAAAGATTTTGCTTCAAAAATTCCTTTCTTTTCTAAATTTTTATTTCAAGTTAAATCAAATCTAGGAAGGCTACTCCAAAAAGCAGATTACCGTTCAAGATTCACGACTGGAATTTTAAACGGGTTTTTACCTTGCGGAATGGTTTATATGGCTTTAACGGCAAGCCTGGCAAGCGGAGGGATATGGCAGGGAGCTTTATACATGGCTTTATTTGGATTGGGAACGCTTCCATTCATGTTTGCTGTAGTTCTGGCCGGAAATCTCATGAATCAGGCGTTTAGAATAAAAGTATTAAAAGTAATTCCGGTTGTAATGATTATTTTGGGAGGATTATTCATTGTAAGAGGCCTGGAATTGGGAATTCCTTATATTTCTCCAAGAGCAGAGGCGATGACGATATCCAAAGATAATAACGGACAATGCCATTTACCCGGAGATCACAGTACACACAATCATAATAACGTAAATTGTCATTAATTAAAAATAATACACCATGAAAAAAATCTTATTTCTATTTGTAATCAGTCTTTTTGCTTTACAGTCGTGCTCCATCAATTCTGAAGTGACTTATCATAAAGATTCCGCTTCTTCAACAATGATGGATATTGACATGAAAGAAGCAATGACCATGTTTAAATCCATGATTCCCGATTCTGCAAAAAATGATAAAAAAGAATTCGGCGAGCTTGAAAAACTTCCCCGAACATGGACGAGCCTTTATGAATTGGAAAAGAAAGAAGGAAAGCTGAAAACCGATAATCCCGATTCGATAAGGATCATGAAAAAAGTTTTTATGAAATCTAATTTCGACAACGATGAGCTAGCCGGATTCTCGATGAAAATGGATCATTTTACAAAAGCAGATTATACGGCAGTAGGCAAATTATCAAAAAATGAGCAGCTTCCTATCGATCAATTGGCCATGAATTCCTGGGACGGAAAAACATTAACCATTGATACCGAAAAACTTGGTTTAAATGGAATTAAAGAAATTTTAGCTGACAAAGGAGTTTCCGATGAAAAAGCAGAAATGTCGATGGGTACCCTGAAAATGATGTATAAAAAGATCGGAACAACTTTAAAATTTGAAAATAAAATAAAGTCGATTACAGGAAAACATGACTGGGTCACCAAAACCGACGATTATTCCGTAAGAATAAATTATGACCTCGATTATTTATTCGGCGAAGAAAAGGATAAAAAACCGTTGAAAAATAATGATAAGAAAATAGTTATCATAACAGAATAAAATAAACCTCCTCTGAAATTTCAGAGGAGGTTTGTTTATAATTAAAAATCTTAATTAATCAAATCGAACCTCGCATACTCCGCAATCTTCTTCGGAAGCTTAATTCCTTCCGCTGTCTGATTGTTTTCCAGCAAAGCTGCCATAATTCTCGGCAAAGCCATTGCAGAACCATTCAAAGTATGCACCAATTGAGACTTTCCGTCTGCTTTGTAACGGCATTTCAATCTGTTGGCCTGGAATGTTTCGAAATTAGACACAGAACTTACTTCCAGCCATTTTTCCTGGGCAGCGCTCCAAACCTCAAAATCATAGGTCATAGCAGATGCAAACCCTGTATCTCCGCCACAAAGTCTTAATACTCTGTAAGGCAATTCAAGGTCTGTAAGGATTTCTTTGATATGTTCTACCATTTCTTCCAAGACAGCATAAGAATTCTCAGGTTTTTCGATTCTTACGATTTCCACTTTTTCGAATTGATGAAGACGGTTTAAACCTCTCACGTGCGCTCCGTAACTTCCCGCTTCTCTTCTGTAACATTGAGAGAAAGCCGTATTTTTAATTGGCAACTCTTTCTCATCGAATAAAACATCACGATATAAATTCGTTACCGGCACTTCGGCAGTCGGAATTAAATATAAATCATCCGCCTGAATATAATACATCTGTCCTTCTTTATCCGGCAATTGCCCTGTTCCGTAACCAGACGCTTCATTTACCACATGAGGAGGATTTACTTCCATATAGCCTTTCTCAACATTTTTATCCAGGAAATACTGAACCAAAGCTCTTTGTAGCCTCGCTCCTTTACCTAAATAAACGGGAAATCCTGCTCCGGCAATTTTCACCCCTAATTCAAAATCGATAAGATTGTATTTTTTTGCCAGCTCCCAGTGAGGAATTGCCCCTTCACCAAGACCTTCCACATCATGAGACTGATAAATGATTTCGTTATCATCCGCAGATGCACCATTTTTCACCAACTCATTCGGGATATTCGGAATCTGATACAGGATATGGATTAAATCTTTTTCCTTTACATCCAGCTGAGATTGTAATTCTTTACTCGACTCTTTAAATTGCGATGTTTTAGATTTTGCAGATTCAGCTTCCTCTTTTTTTCCTTCTTTCATTAAAAGCCCGATTTCTTTGGAAATTTTGTTGATTTCGGAAAGTTGGGAATCTAGTTCGAACTGAATTTTTTTTCTTTCATCGTCAGTAGCAATAGCCTCGTCTACCAACTCAAGATTTTTGAATTGTCTTTTTTTAAGACCCTCTAAAACGCGCTCTTTATTGTCGCGCAAAAAATTGACTTGTAACATTTTATTTAGATGTTAGTTATTAGAATGTTGAGCATCAAAAAATGCTAACAGTTTTGCAAATTTAAAAAATTATTTTACGATAGTAACTACGTTTGAAGCTCCGGGTGTTTTTGTAAACCTCAAAGTATCATTATAATATATTTTCGAGACTTCAAAAACGGATGGTGTCCATCGGTATTGAATTTCAAGAGTATCCTGAATGGTGTCCTGAATAGTATTATTCAATCTTTTTATCAATGAAAGTGCAATGACCGAATGATAGGTTTTATTGCTGGGATCAATCGTGTCCAACCCTACTCTTTTTGCTCCTGCGATATATTCTATAAATAGTGTGGAATCTGCAGTTGCCCTAAGTGAACTGTTTACCGGCGCCAAATCGGCATTGCCATTAACGTCATTCATGGAATAGGTGAAATAGGCCGTATCTTTCTTTTTATGGAATAAATCACGCCCTGCCCCATTTTTCATATAAAGATTTATAATCTGGTCAATTTTCTGCAAATCATCTTCATCACCGTTTCTACAACTTAGAAAGGCACCAAAAACGACCAAAAATCCAAAAACAATATTCCTCATTCCCACAAAGATAAAACTTATTTTAATTTGTTGTGAAAAGTTTTACAACCAAAAACCTAACCATGCTTTTAAAACCTGTTAGGTTTAGAAAACTCTTCCGAAATCACTGACTATTTAATTATTTTTAAAAACTTTTCTCAACAATAAATCGATTTCTTTTTTCGATAAAATAAAATCGTGAATATGAAATTCTGTGATCTGATAAAATCTCCAGAACAACAGCACAGAAGACAAACAATACGAAACGGAACTTATCACACAAGCTCCCCTGATTCCCCATTTCGGAATAATATAGAATGAAGAAATGATCGTGAAAATAAGTCCGACAACAGACTTTACATTCAGAATTCTGAGCTTATTAATGCCTGCAAAATAATATCCGATAATATTACTCACCGCAATCGCCAAAATTCCGGGTGAAAGAAATAAAATAATTTCTTTTGTCTGGTGAAAATCTTTCCCAAAAATCATAGCGTAAAAACTCGCCGGAATCAGCAACATAATACCAAGAAATAAAGAAGTAATCAAAAAGCTGATTCTCAATGAAATTTTCGTTTTTTCGATCGCTTCGTTGGAATTTGTATTATTCACAATATCAGCATAAAGCACCAGAGAAAGGCTTCGGCTTACCGTCCAGATCGCTTCCGAAAAAGCAACACCGATGGAAAAAACGCCTACACTTACAATGCCTTTAAAATACTCAAGAAAATAAAATGATAATCTGTTGTTCAAAAACTGTAAAAAAGCACTCAGCTGAGTTTTCCAGCCATAATCGAATAATTTACTCCCAATTCGCTTAGAAAATGAAATGTTTTTAAAATCACAACGCCTTAAAACCTGGTAAGAACTGATCAAAAACAACAGTCCGAAACAACTAATCTGGGCAATAAAGTAAGAATTAACCGAAGTAATTTTAATAATATATACAATAATGACAATAAATACGATGTGAATAAATTGCTGCAAAACAGTGTATAAATTGAACATTTTTATATTCTGCTGACCAACAAAAAAATTTACATTGGCAGCCAGAAGTGATGATAAAACCGAAAGAATGATCAGGTAATTCGAATACGCCAATGCATGATTAAAACTAAAAATCACGGGAATCAAAATCCCAATTAAGATCGACCATAAATAGGCAAAAGGCAGGATTTCTTCCGCTTTATACTTTGAAGCAAAATAGCTCATGCTGCTTCCTACAAAAATATTCGCAAAAAAGCTGATGACCGTAAGATCTGCTATGACAATCGAAATAACACCTTTGCCCTCGCTTCCCCACATGTTGGTGGAATAAATAACGAGTCCGAAATTTAATATTAAAATTAAAAACCGGGAAACAAAAGTCTTAAAGATCGTATTCTGCTTCATCTTATTGCATGGATTTTTTGATGAAGTTTACAAACGAATCCTTAATAACATTCCAGTTGTATTTTTTTTCGTATTGTTTTCTTGCATTTTGAGCATGAGCAGAATATAATTCAGGATTTTCAATATATTTTAAAACAATATCCGCAATTGCATCAGCATTTTTAGGATCAACTAAAAATCCAAACTTTGAAACATCAACGTGTTGTCTTGTCGCTTTCAGATCTGTATAAATTACAGGTTTTCCCGATGCTGCGTAGTAAAATATTTTAATAGGCAGACAATGATGATTTTCGTAATTCATTGTCCTTAAATCAAAACAAATATCTGCATCCGCATAAGATTCCGTAAAGGTTTCAAAGGAAGTTGCTTTCTGAATTTTCACCTTTTCAAATTGATATTTCGAAAGTAAATCTGAAAAATATTTTTCATCTTTTTCCTTTCTAGCACCTCCTATCAACAAAACTGAAACATCAAGGTCAGGTTTTTTTTTCTTTACCCTATCAATCACAGCGAAAAAATTGCCTAATCCTTTTTCTTCAGAAAATTGTCCGGTGTAGCAAAGTGTAACTTTATTGGGTTCTAATTTTTTAATATTCCGGTGAATATACTTATCATCAGGATAATAGGGAGAAATGATGCTTTTTTTAAACCAGAAAAAATAAGCCAGTGGAAATTTTTTCGTTTCTTCTCCGAAGATATAATGAGTGCTTACCCAGCCTGCATATAATTGGATCAGAAGAAACTTAACTGCATGAAATATATTGAATGGAAATTTAAAATTTTCAACCATTCTCATAGAAGGATACCATTCTGTAATATCATAAATAATGCTGATATTTTTCTGTCTTTTTATTTTTTTTGTTGAAATGACAGCCAATGGTTCGGAACAGATAATACAGTCCGGCTGAAAAGATTCGCAAACTCTTTCGAAAACTTTCGTTTTCTCTTCCGTGCTTTTTTCTAAAACTGAATAAGATTCGATCTCAATCTCTTCAATAACACCTTGAAAATCTGACGATAAACTACAAATTTTAACCTGATTTCCTTCATCTCTGAGCGCCTTTGCCTGATGATAAAAAATTCTATCATCATCGTATCGGTGTGCAGTAGTTAAAAAAAGAATTTTCGACATCGTTTTAAGAAAAAATTACTTCTTCAAAGATTTTTTACAAATATACTTAATGCAAAAAAAGTGGAATAGTTCCACTTTTTATTTATTTGATTCAACTTAAATTTAAATAATAGAAGCAGCCCAGCTCTTCTCAAAAGGCAATAGAAAATGACTCAGGAAATCCAAATATGTGTTTTTTGAAAAGTCAAAAACCTGGATATCTTTAGAAATTTCTCCATTTCTCACTTTTGACTTAAAATCCAAAAGCTTCAATGTTTTCACTTCTCCATTTTCTACGAAACTTGCTTTCATTCTGTCGAAAAGTCCCAGCTGATATTCTTCGTCAATCTCCCTCATCACCTTTCCCAATGCATCGATACTGCATCCGGAAGCCATTTCTTTCTCCTCATCTACACAAATAATGATAAACTGATTTTTCTCAATTTTAAAAGATGATGAAAGCGGTTTCCCATGTGCTGCCCAAGTCGCCAGAAAATCGAATAGTTTTTCGGTGATCACCTTCGCTTCTTTGGTTTCCAAAGGTCTTGATGCAGGATATATGATAACTCTATAATCGTTTGTTTCTACTATATTTGATTCTTCAATTTTCATAATAATCTTATTTAGAAATAAAAAAGAAATATTAAGAGATTTATAATCTCTCAATTTTTAAAATAAAATTTTACAGATCTTCTGCCTCTGCAAGAAGTTCCACAATATCTTTTACTGCAACTTCTGTATTTTTGTTAAAATGCTTTACCCCATCAGTCATCATCGTGTTACAGAAAGGGCAACCCGTTGCAATTACTTTAGGTTCAAAAGATAAAGCTTCCTCCGTTCTTTCGATATTGATGTCTTTATTCCCTTTTTCAGGTTCTTTGAACATTTGCGCTCCACCCGCGCCACAGCAAAGGCCGTTGGTTTTGCAGCGTTTCATTTCCACAAGTTCAGCATCCAATTTTTCCAATAAAACTCTCGGAGCTTCATATTCATCGTTTGCTCTTCCCAGGTAACAAGGGTCATGGAAAGTAATCTTTTTCCCTTTAAAAGCACCTCCTTCAATCTTCAATCTGCCTTCTTCCATTAATTTCTTAAGGAATTGCGTATGGTGAACTACCTCATAATTTCCACCTAGGCTAGGATATTCATTTTTAAGGGTATTGAAACAGTGCGGACAAGCCGTAACGATTTTCTTTACTTCATAAGCGTTCAGCACTTCGATATTCGTCAAAGCCATCATCTGGAAGACAAATTCGTTTCCGGCACGCTTTGCGGGATCACCTGTGCAACTTTCTTCCTGTCCTAAAACAGCAAATTCAACCCCTATTTTATTTAATATTTTGCAAAATGCTTTCGTAATTTTCTTGGCACGGTCGTCGAAACTTCCTGCACAGCCCACCCAAAATAAAACTTCAGGCGATTTTCCTTCGGCAGCATATTCTGCCATTGTTTTTATATTGAAATCCATTTTAATTCAAGTTTATCAATATATCAATGTAACAGCTTACCAATGAAATGATTGTTACATCGTTACATTTTTACATTAATTAGTCATTTGCCCAGTTCAAACGGTCTGCCTGGTTGTACTGCCAAGGAGCAGCATTGTTCTCTACGTTGGTCATCATCAGGTTCAGCTCCTGTGGTGCCGCAGATTGTTCCATCACCAGGAATCTTCTCATATCAAAGATGATAGAAAGCGGATCCAGCAATACCGGACAAGCTTCTGTACAGGCATTACACGTTGTACAAGCCCAAAGCTCTTCTTTGGTGATATAATCATTCAATAATTTTTTCCCGTCGTCTTCGAATTTACCATTTTTATCAATGTTTCTCCCTACTTCTTCCAGACGGTCTCTGGTTTTCATTAAAATTAATCTCGGGGATAATTTTTTACCTGTAATATTGGCCGGACAAACAGCCGTACAACGGCCGCATTCTGTACAAGAATAGGCTTACAGCAATTGAACCTGGTTTGAATCAAAAACATCTTCAGCACCAAACTTTGAAGGAGCCTCTGCCTCACTCCCTTCTGCCGGAGCAGCGTAAGGATCTGCATTTGGATCCATCATTAATTTAATTTCTTTGGTAACGGATTCCAAATTATTAAATTTCCCTTTTTTCTCCAGATTTGCATACCAAGTACTTGGAAAAGCCAGAATGATATGTAAATGTTTTGAATAATAAAGGTAATTCATAAAGAACAAAATCCCCACAAAATGGAACCACCAAGCTCCTCTTTCTACTAAGAATAAAAATCCGTTATCAAAACTGAAAACTTCAAGAAATGGCACAAAAGTCATCTCACTGATCGGGAAACTTCCGTGTTCCGGGAGAACTCCTCTCTGCTGAAGAATGAAGTCTGAGGAATTCATGGTAAGGAAAGCCATCATTAAGGCAAACTCTATGATCAGGATCCAGTTGGCATCTTGTTTTGGCCATCCGAAAAGTTCTTTCATCGTTAATCTTTTCACCCCGTAAAAATTCCTGCGAATGAAAAAAGTAACAACTCCGATCACAACCAAAAGAGCTAAAATCTCTAATGTTGCCGTAAAGAAATTGTAAAAGCCATGTCCTAAAACCGTGGCTAAAAATCTGTGTGTGCCGAAAATTCCGTCGACAATAATTTCAATAAGCTCAATATTAATAATGATAAAGCCTACATAAACGAAAAGGTGTAAAATACCTGCAATTGGTCTTTTACTCATTTTGCTCTGTCCCATTGCTACTCGAGCCATGGTTTCCCAGCGTTCTCCTTTTTTGTCGTTTCGGTTGATTTCTCTTCCTAATCTGATGTTTCTATATATCTTTTGCAGACTTTTTGCAAACAGCCCAAAACCTGCAATTAATAAAATCAGAAAAATAATATTATCGATATATTGCATGGTTTGTGTATTAGTCTTTATTATTCTTGCCAAACACCGAGAAATTGATGTATCTCTTCGGATTTGCTTTCATGTCTTCTATTAATGAATTCAGATTCGTAGACGCAGAGTTTAAATTGTTATACAACTGTTCGTCTTTCATCAATTTTCCTAAACTTCCTTGTCCGTTGTTGATCCCTCCAATCACATCATTAAGTCTTCCTACAGTTGCATCAAGGTTGGAAATGGCTGCATTCAATTTTTTAGTATCAATGCTTTCCGCCAGGTTTCCATATTTGTCTAAAGTAACTTTACCAGTCTGCATCGTAACACTTGCATCGTCCAATACTTTCTGAAGCTTTGGATCATTATGACCTACCAAGGTATTAACACTTCCTGCCGTTGTTTGTAATGCTGCTACTGTCTTATTAAGATTTGAAAGCAAAGCCCTTATTTCCGCTCTGTTTTGCTCATCAACGATTTGGTTTGCATTAGACATTAAGGAATCTACACGATACAATACCGTCTGTAATTGATCTTTCACCGGACCTACCTGAGAAGAAAGACTTCCCAAAGTTCCTAATTTGAAAGCCCCTCGTAATGTATCACCATCTTTTGCTGTAGCTCCTCCGTACTCAAGATTTACCCTCATTTCTTTTCCGGACATCAATCCCGGCTCAAAAATTTCCAATGTTGAATTTTTTGAAAACTCAAAATTATTATCAACCGTAATTTTTACAACGAAATCGATTTTGCCATCTTTTGATGTATGAGGAATGATCTTATCGACCTGCCCAACCTTCAAACCATTGATAGAAACGGGGGAAGACTGTGCCAGTCCTTCTACATTGTCGTACTTTGCGTAAAATATATTGTCGGTAGTAAATAGGCTTCTGCCCTTCATAAATTGAAATAAGATCACGAAACCAACTATGGCTATAAGTGCGATCACACCAGCTTTTAATTCTTTACTGAACTTCACTTGCTAAATTTTTTCTAATGAGCAAATATACTACATTTAAATTAATGTTTTTATCTATTGCTCTGCGTTAAACACAAAAAAAGCGGCAAAAACTTTGCCGCTTTTTATCTCTATGGAAATTAATTTCTTATTGTTGCTGAGAACCTAACTTGTTCCAGATCTCGATTCTGTAATCTTCGATTTTTGCATTGTCTTGTAAGCTCTTTAACCAAGCCTGACCAAACATTCCTGCACTTCTCTGGGTAACAGATTCTGTGAATTGCTTAAGATCTCCAGGTTGTTTGTTTACGATTTCGTTCTTTTTAACTAAAACATAAACTCCCGTTCCTCCTTCAACCGGTTTAGAAAGCTGCCCCTTCTTAACTCCGAATGCCGCTCCTGCAACTTTTGGCTCCATAGAACCTGCTACAGATGGATTCAACAAGTTAACCTGTGCAGATTGTTTCGTTGTTCCGAATTGTTTAGCGATCTGATCCAAGCTTCCTGCTTTACCGATTTTTTCAGAAATTTGTTTTGCCGCCAATTTATTTTTAACTACTACTTCAATCTGATCTCTTACTGATTCAGGATCTGCAGTTCCTTTTTCCTGCTTACCGTTTAAGTAAACTACAATTTTATCTCCTGTTCCGTCTACAGTAAAGAATTCTGTATCTCCTTTTTCTCTCTTCTTATCAAAAGCCCAAGCAAGGATTTCAGCATCTTTGTCTGTACCTAACCCTTGAAGCTGACCGTCGAATCTCTTCGCCTGCTTAGGATTGGAGAACTGATAGTTTCCTTTTTTAGCAATATTCACGAAATCGTTGAAAGATTTTCCTTGAACTTGTTGGATGAATCTTCTCGCTTTTTTATCTGTATCCGCTTCAGTAGCATCAGAAGGCTTCACTGCTTTTACCAGGTTGGCAACTTTATAACCCATTGCTCCCGGTTTTTTATCTTCAATATTAATGATATGATATCCGAATTGAGTTTCTACCACCCCTGTTGCTCCTTTAGGATTGTTTGCCAAATACGTTAAGAATTCAGGAACGAAAGGAGTCTCCGGAGTTGTCCATCCAAGACTACCTCCTTGAGCAGCAGAGTTCGGATCACTTGATAACTTAAGGAATTCTGTGAATTTACCAGGATTTGCTTTTACAATAGCTCCGATAGAATCTGCCAATTTCTTAGCCGCTTCTTTAGATCTTGTAACACCTTCTCCTGCAGGACTTCCCTTATAAGCAATAAGGATATGTCTTGATAATGTAGAATCTGAAGTCTTTTTATCTAAAAGTTTAGAAACCACATAGAAATTTTGCTCCTTGTAAGGTCCGAAAGTCTGTCCGATAGCAGCAGACGGGATCTGAGCCTGAATAGTCTGTGGCAATTGGTTTGGCTTTAAATACTGATTATTAAAAGGCATATCAGAATTTGCCATGACAAACATAGAATCGTTTTTTGTATTCTGGAAATTTTCAGTACCTCCGCTTGCGTCAGTTCCACCTGAGAATAATTTAGTGATTTCTTTCTGAGCTGCTGCATCATCTGCTGCACTTGGCTGAGAAGGAAAATAAACGATACCTAAATTTCTGCTCTCCTCTGCTTTGAACATGATCGGATGCTGATTGATATAATTTGCTAAATCTTCAGTAGTAACTTTGATATTATTTTTTTGAAGGTAAGAAGTATAATCTATTTTTACGAAATCGATATCAGCCAGCTGATCCCTTTCCTTCATTAGCTCTTCCGCTTCTTTTTTACCTGTAGTGATTCCTGTAGAAACGTTTGCAAACACCTGTCTTGCCATCAATCTGTATTCGATTGATTTTCTGGTTTTCAACCATTGGTTGTAACCTTCAGGACTTGTAGCCTTCATTTCTTCGATTTGTTTTTTCAGCTCCTGAGTTTTGAAATTACCTTTCTCATCAAAAAACTGTTTTTGCTGAGCAAACATCTGATCATACTGGATCTGATTCCAGAAATAATCTTCCGTCATTTCGAAGCCCAATTTTTCGAATTGCTGCTTGATCAGTTTCGACTGTACAAGCAATTGCCAAGCCTGCTCTTCAAGACCAGCCTTTGGCTGCCCCTGTTGATCTGCCTGCTGCTGCAGCACGAAAAGTTGATCATTAAACTCTTCACGGGTAATTTTTTCACCATTTACTTTTCCTAAAACATCAGGATTTTTACCAAAAACCTTATCAATACTTTCGGGGTTTACAAGGAACGCCAAAAGCGCCAATGCAATTACTCCCATCAAAAGCCAAGGCTTACTCCTAATTTGTCCTAAAATTGCCATTATATAAATTATAGTTTTTTATCAGGTTGCGAAAATACACATTTTTAAGAAATTACGGAAATCCAAGTCCTTTTTTTAATTTTTAAAATTTAATTTCTGTAAAATAAGGAAATTTTGACCATATTTTTTACCAAAAAACAAATGGCATAAGTCTTGTGCAATTTAAGCACACATGCTATGCTGTCCTTTTTTAAAGCATATTATGAAATTTCACCTTAAACGAATTAAAACGACAATGACAATTTGTCATTCGATTTACTATGATAGAATTTGAAGATATTAGTCTAGAAGAAATGATAAGCGACGGATTTGACATCGTTACCGAAGAGATCAACCTTTCTGATCTTTCGGAAACCGAGAAAAATTCTGAGCAAAAAATATTCCCCATCCTTCCTGTAAGAAATATGGTAATGTTCCCGAACGTTGTCATTCCCATTACAGCAGGAAGAAAAACATCCATACAACTTCTTGAAGAAGCCCAGAAAAACGGAGATTTTATCGGAATTGTAAGCCAGAAAAACTCTGATCTGGAACAGCCGACTGAAAAAGATATTTTCCAGACCGGAACTTTAGCAAAGATTATCAAGATCATTAAACTTCCTGAAGGCAATATTACCGCCATTACAAAAGGGTTCCACCGATTTAAGATCAAAAAAATGATTGAAACACAGCCTTATTTTAAGGCCGAAATTTCAAAATTAAAAGACGGAAAGGCAAAAAATAAAGAAGAATACGAGGCATTACTGGAAAATATTAAAGATCTTGCTTTAAAAATCATTGAACTTGATCCCAACATTCCGAATGCTGCGAATTTTGCGATAAAGAATATTAATAACAATGATGATTTATTAAATTTCATCTGCACGAACGCTAATTTCCCCTCTACCGAAAAGCAGAAACTGCTTGAAGAGAAAAACCTGATGGAAAGAGCCAACAAATGTTATGAGATGATGCACGAAGATTTCAGAAAGCTGGAATTGAGAAATCAGATTCATCAGAAAACATCAAAGGATCTTGACAAACAGCAGAGAGAATATTTTCTGAATCAGCAAATAAGAACCATCCAGGAAGAATTAGGCGGCGGACCTGAAAGTGATGTGGAAGATTTGATTGAAAAGGCAAGAAAAAAAACATGGAGCAGGGAAGTTGAAGAACATTTCCAAAAGGAAATCAACAGGTTACAACGTCAGAACCCAAATTCTCCGGATTATAATGTTCAGAGAAATTACCTTGACTTCTTTACAGATCTTCCGTGGGAAACATACACTAAAGATGTTTTTGATATTGAAAAAGCCGAGAAAATCTTAGATAAAGCTCATTTCGGATTAGAAGATATCAAGAAAAGAATTTTGGAACATATGGCTGTTTTAAAACTGAAAAACAACATGAAATCCCCTATTCTTCTCTTGGTAGGACCTCCGGGAGTGGGTAAAACTTCATTGGGTAAATCCATTGCAGACGCGCTTGGAAGAAAATATGTAAGACTCTCTTTAGGTGGTCTTCACGATGAAAGTGAGATCCGTGGACACAGAAAAACCTACATCGGAGCTATGGCTGGAAGAATATTGCAGTCCATCAAGAAATCGGGAACATCCAATCCTGTGATTGTTTTGGATGAAATTGATAAAATCGGACAAGGATTACATGGTGACCCAAGTTCAGCACTGCTAGAAGTTCTTGATCCTGAACAAAATAAGTCTTTCTACGACAATTTCTTAGAAATGGGTTATGATTTGTCTAAAGTAATGTTCATTGCAACAGCTAACTCTCTTTCAACGATTCAGACTCCACTGTTGGACAGAACGGAAATTATCCAGATTGCAGGCTATACTTTGGAGGAAAAAATTGAAATCGCCAAAAGACATTTAATAAAAAAACAGCAGGAAGAAACCGGTTTGAATTCAAAATCATTCAAACTTGGAAATGCTGAACTGAAACATATTATCGAAGCTCATACTTCGGAAAGCGGGGTAAGAACTTTAGAAAAAAGAATTGCTTCCATCGCCCGATGGGTTGCTTTGCAAACGGCCTTGGTTAAAGAATATGACACTAAAATTTCTATTGAAAAAATTGATGAAATTTTGGGTGTTCCAAGACCGAAAAGCTTATCTGAAATCACCGGAGTTCCGGGGGTTGTGACAGGTCTCGCATGGACGAGCGTCGGCGGAGATATTTTGTTTATAGAAAGTATTTTAAGCAATGGTAAAGGAACTCTAACCATGACGGGTAACTTAGGAACCGTGATGAAGGAATCTGCCACAATCGCTTTGGAATATATTAAGGCAAAACATGATGAGCTGGGCATATCACAAGAGGATATCGAAAAGAAAAATATTCACGTTCACGTTCCGGAAGGAGCTACTCCGAAAGACGGACCTTCTGCAGGAATTGCGATGCTTACCTCAATGGTTTCTTCATTCAAAAATAAAAAAGTAAAACCTCATCTCGCCATGACCGGTGAAATTACGTTAAGAGGAAAAGTACTTCCCGTAGGCGGAATTAAAGAAAAACTGCTGGCCGCAACCAGAGCCGGAATTCAAGATGTTATTCTTTGTGAAGCCAACAGAAAAGATGTTGAGGAAATCAAGAAAGATTATCTGAAAAACCTTAAAGTACATTACGTCAACCGAATGGAAGAGGTAATCGACATCGCAATTGAAAAATAATTCATAACATATCAACATTCTCAATAAAAGAAAACACGTCTCAGATTTTTGGGACGTGTTTTTGATTTTATATTGTTTTTTGCCACTCATAGACAGCCGATTATCATTCTGAACGAAATGAAATGCAGTGAAGAATCTATTTTTATTTGTAGAGATTCTTCCTTCGTCAGAATGACAGCTTGCGGTCAATTTGTATATAAAAATTTACTGTAAAATACTTTTCCTAAAAGCATTTGGAGTAAACCCCGTATTCTTCTTAAAGAAAAAATTAAAATTCGGCTGATCAGAAAATCCTACGGCATAGCTTATCTGCTCCAATGTCCAGCTTGTTTGTAATAAAAGTGCTTTACATTCGTCCAAAAGCCTTCCTTTAATATGTTTGCTTACATTTTGTCCTGTTCTTTTCTTTAAAATCCTGTTTAAATAGTTCGGATGAAGCTTTAAAGTATCTGCAAATTCCTGCGCAGTCCTTAGTTTTATAGGCTTTTCATAATTAATATTTGAAACTTCTTCTTCCAATAACCCGAAAAACCGGTGGATGTGATCGTATTCGTCGCCTGTACTTTCAGGAACCGGAAATTTCGACATCCTTGCACTGTCGATCATCAGTAACTGGATGTATGCCTGAATCGCCTCATGCCCCAGCTGGTTTTCCTGCTCGTTGTACATGCTTTCCCAAAGCCTTATAAAGCCCGGCAAATCATTTTCCTCAACAGAGATCACACTTTTTGATTTATCATTGAATAAAGCCAGCCTTTCTACGGTAGCTTTCAGCATAGGCTGCTGATTAATAAAATCTTTTTTAAACAACAAATAATATCCCTTCGATTCACCGGAGGTTTTCTGCCACGAGATAATATCGTTGGGATGAATGAAAATCATGGTCGGCTTATCAATCAAATATTTATTCAAGCCTAATGTAAAAATTCCGTAGCCTAATGTAATCATGAGGATCTTATAAAAGTCCCTTCTGTTGGCGGAAAGGTAATTTCTACAGTCTTCAATTTCACGATTAAAAACTTTTATCTGTTTAGAATCGTGTGCTTCACGGTAGATGGGAGTAAGTTCCGGGAAGTCGCGGAGAAGATCAATTTCTTTAAGATCTAAGCTTGTTTTCATGGCCATGACTGAGTTTATTAATTCATAAAGTTAAAAAAATCCTGTAAAATTTTCAAAAGGTTTGATTTTCATAAAAACGGGCATTTTTTTCCTATAAAAATCCATCTCAAACTGACGCAACTTTGTCATATCAAAATGAAACAACAAAAACAAAATTTAAAAATCAACATTATGGAAATCAATCTCAACGAATCAAGACAAGTTGTACAACAAGCAAGAGCAAAAGCTATACAACTCAATGTAAATGTGAACATTGCAATTCTAGACACTGCAGGTCACATGAAAAATTTTGAAAGAATGGACGACGCTTTTTTAGGATCAATGGACATCGCTATCAAAAAAGCTAAAACGGCAAGCCTTTTCAGAACAAGCAGCGAAAACGTAGGCGAATATCTTAAACCTGAAGCGGCAACCTACGGAATGACAGCCACCAACGACGGATTAGTCGGTTTTGCAGGCGGACTTCCCATCCTTAAAAACAACGAAATCATAGGATACATTGGAGTTTCAGGAGGAGCCGTTTCAGAGGACTTACAAATCGCAACAGCCGGAGCGGAAATTTTAAATCAAATTCAAATTCAATAATTAAAAAATTAAACTTAACAACTTAATCACTAACACTAAAAATTTTACAACAATGGAAACTAAAACAATTTTAATTACAGGAGCAGGTTCAGGGTTCGGAAAAGGAGCTGCAATAGGAATGGCAAAAAACGGACATAACATCATCGCTACCGTACATGTTTCATCACAGGTAACACCACTTCGCGAAGAAGTTGCCGCCTTAGGTTTATCCGATAAAATAAGAGTGGAAAGATTGGATCTTACCGACCAATACGACATAAAACAGGCCTTAAAATGGGATTTCGATGTCCTTTGGAATAATGCAGGAATGGGAGAAGCAGGACCTGTTTGGGAAATCCCTGTTGATATCGTAAGAAAAAACTATGAAGTTAATGTTTTCTTGCCGTTGGTTCTTACACAAGGTGTGGTTCAGAGATGGGTAAGAGAAGGCAAAAAAGGAAAAGTAGTATTCACTTCTTCAATGGGAGGATTGTTTACACCTGCCAACTGGGGAACTTATGTATCAACAAAACATGCATTGGAAGCCTTTGCAGAAGCTATGCAGCAAGAGCTTGCAGTTTATGGAATCAAAGTTCAGACGATTAATCCGGGAGCTTACTATACCGGATATAATGAAACCATGGCCGACAACCCGTTCCGTTGGCTGGATGATGAAGTAAACTTCACAAAAAGAGCCGATCTTCGTAAAGGTTTTGATGATTTCTTCGCCACTCCTGAAGGGAAAATGGATCCTAAGGAAATGATCGACCGTATGATCGAAATCGTACCTTCCGATGAAGGAAAATTCAGAAATGTAGTTCCAAAAGTAATTGAAGATATGTTGAAAGATCATCAATTAAAAGCTTGGGAAAACACAATTTAATTTTCAAAAAGCAAAGCAAGCCTGGAAATATTTCAGGTTTGTTTTACTTTACTAAATCAATCTTAAAATTAATTCTAATGAAAATTTTATTAACCTTATTCGCTATGATTATTTTTTCAAACTCAGACGCTCAGAATTATTCATCGGAAGAGCTTTCCAATAAAGAAATCATCACAAAAGCCTTCCAGGAATGGCAAAACGGAAACGGAAATTTTTTTGAATTATTAAATGAAGACGCAAAATGGGAAATTACAGGATCCACTCCTTATTCAAAAGTTTACCATTCAAAACAAGAGCTTTTGGATAATGTCATTATCCCTTTAAACAAAAAATTAAAAGTGAAAATAAAACCAACCGTACGAAATTTATTTGTGGATAAAGACATGGTCATTGCATTATGGGATGGCGAAGCTACTGCACTGGACGACAAGCCCTACCGCTCTTCCTATTCATGGTATATGAAAATGAAAAACGGAAAAATCACTCATGTAGTTGCCTTTCTCGATGGTCTGGAATTTTCGGATATTATGAAAAGAATTCCTGTAAATTAATAAAATAAGCCCTCAAATCGGAGGGTTTTTCTTATTTTTATGCAGCAAATTTTGAAATTATGAATTTTATTCGATTGCCTTTTCTTGTTAAACTTACCTTGGTAGTCATCTCGGTTATCGGTATTGTTTATATACTGGCATTAGGAGAAAGTATTTTGGCGCCGTTTTTTCTGGCTTTTTTAATGGCCATGCTTTTTTTACCGGCAGCCACTTTTATGGAAAGAAAACTAAGATTCTCAAGATCTATGTCTACCATAACTTCCGTGATGATTATGTTGGTAATCTTAACGGGATTGGTTTATTTCTTTGGTTCACAGCTGTCAGATTTCAGCAAAGATGTTCCGCATTTGCGGGTGCAGTTTACAAAGGTTTTCAATGATCTTCAGAACTGGGTTTCGGAAACTTTTCATGTGAAAATCGATGAGCAGCTGGATTACCTCGATCAGGGTCTGGATAAACTTCTTTCTTCTACCGGAGTGATTTTGGGCTTTACTTTTGGGATATTTTCTACGGGGCTCGGTTTTATTATTTTCTTTATCCTGTTCTTTATTTTCATCTTAAATTACAGAAGAATTTTAAACAATTTCATCGTAACGGTTTTTAACGAAAAACATAAAGCAAGCGTTCAGGAAGTGGTGACCGAAGTAAGAATCATGACGAAAAAATATATTTTCGGACTTTGCCTGCAGGTCGTTATTGTCTCGATTTTAACATCGATTGTCCTTACTATTTTAGGCGTAAAATATGCTATTCTTTTAGGTATTTTGACAGGTTTATTAAATGTCATCCCTTACCTGGGAATCTGTATTGCCCTTTTAATATCATGTTTTATTGCTTTTGCGACGACGACTCCATCAACCTGTATTTACGTGATCATCGGCTATATTGCCGTTCATATCGTTGACGGGAACATTATTCTTCCTTTTGTGGTGGGCTCAAAAGTGAAAATCAACGCCTTATTTTCTTTTATTGGTATTGTCATCGGGGAACATCTCTGGGGAATTGCGGGAATGTTTTTGTGTATTCCGGCGATCGCAATCATCAAAATTGTTTTCGAAAGAGTGGAAGGTTTAAAACCGTGGGGAAAACTACTCGGTGAAGAAGAAAAACCTCACAAAAAGAAAAAGAAATACAAAATTTCAAAGAATATCACTTTAGAGGAAATGGATTGATTATAGGTAATGAGTAATGGGTAATAAGCGATGAATTGATAATTAAATTAAAAATTATTTCAATTGTATTCAACGAATTGCAATTTTATTTAAATTTGATCAAAAAATTACCAAACATGAAAATCGTAAAATTTATCTTAGCTCTTCTTTTTGGTTTAATGTTCATTAATGCAGGATTAGACAAATTCTTCCATTATAACCCGATGCCAAAACTCACAGACGAACAAATGAAAGTCTATGCTGCTTTCGGAGAAATCGGCTGGCTTATGCCATTAGTCGGAGCAGTAGAAGTAATCGGTGGATTATTATTCATTTTTCCAAAGACCAGAGCATTAGGAGCCATTATCATTTTACCCGTAATGGTAGGGATTCTACTGCATAATGTTTGCAGAGATCAGTCTCAGATGGGAATTATTATAGCAGTAATTCTATTCCTTATCAATATCTGGATGATTATTGATAATAAAGAAAAATATAAGGCTCTCGTAAGCTGATAAAAGTGAATGGTCAATTTGCTTTGCTCGTCAATGTTAAATTATCTGTATAAAATCCAAGGTCATAAATTCCCCTCCTCTGGAGGGGTGGCGAAAATTCGTAAGAATTTTTGACGGGGTGGTTTAGATTTAGAAGTTAACTACTATTTTACTTTGAAAAATTGACGAGCAAAGCAGATTGACCATTCACCCATTCACTATTTATTGACTATACAAAAGCACTGAAACCCGTAATCGATCTTCCCACGATCAGTGAATTGATTTCTTTTGTTCCTTCATAAGAATAAATAGCTTCTGCATCGGCAACAAATCTTGCCACGTCATATTCCAGAAGAATTCCGTTTCCACCCATCACTTCCCGTGCCCTGGAAACAATATCTCTCGTTCTTAATGTACAGAAAACTTTAGCTAAAGAAGCATGTTCGTCTTTTAAAATTCCTTCATCCTGCATTTCAGAAAGCCTGAAAACCATGGTTTGCATCGCCGTAAGATTCGATAACATTTCCACCAGATGTCCCTGAATCATCTGAAATGAAGCAATCGGTTTTCCGAACTGTTCTCTTTTTCTTGTGTAATCTAAAGCACTTTCATAAGCACCTCTTGCACAACCCGTTGCCATCCATGCAACTCCGGCTCTTGTCATTCTTAATACTTTTGCGGTATCTTTAAATGAATTGGCATTTTGCAGTCTGTTTTCTTCCGTCACTAAACAATCTTTCAAGGTGATTAATCCGTTCTGAACGATTCTTAATGCCATTTTTCCTTTGATTTTTTCTACAGAATAACCAGGATTATCTTTTTCAACAATAAAACCTTTCACTTCACCATCATCTAAATCTCTTGCCCAAATAATGACTAAATCTGCAAACGTTGCATTTCCAATCCATTTTTTCTGACCATTCAGAATCCAGCCTTCCGGAGTTTTTTTGCAGGTCACCGTCAAACCTCCCGCCGCTCCGGAACCTACTTCAGGCTCAGTTAAACCAAATGCCCCGATTTTTTCAAATTTCTGCATTTGAGGAAGCCACTTTTGTTTTTGTTCCTCAGAACCGCACATATAAATGGAGCCCATCGACAAACCCGACTGAACTCCGAAGAAAGTCGCAATGGAAGCATCAATTCTAGCCATTTCCATCGCCAGAACTCCTTCCATTAAAAAAGGTAATCCCGGGCAACCATAACCTTGATACGTCACTCCGCAAATATCAAGTTTCTGGAATTTTGGAATTAATTCGTGAGGAAATTCGTCTCTCAGCCAGTAATGGTTCACCAGAGGTTTTACTTCTTTTTCCATAAAAGCCCTCACTTTAAGCTGAATTTCACGTTGTTCCAGACTTAAGGTATGATAAATATCATAGAAATCCCCATCAACAGGCGGAAGTTCTTTCTTTTTCTTATTCGGATCAAGCATTTTCATTAAACCTCCCAGCTGTTTATCATCCAGCTTTGAAAAGTTTTGCATCAGTTTTGGCAGATCAACTTTCTGAGAAATGACACTCAACTGATCAAAATCTATGGATCTGAATAATTCTATTGCGTTTCTGATTTTGGAAAAAGTGTTTGACATAGTGTATGGTGTGTTTAATTTGTAAAAGTTAAGCAAAAATTAATCCGAAAACAAGCACATTTTATTGATGTTATTTTACAAAACATTGATTTTAAAATATTTAAAACAGAATTTTTCTTTACAAAATTTTTACCTGCGATTTTCAAACATTACAAAAAATTCAGCATCAACTTTGGGATAAGCAAAACATTAAAAATCAATATTATGAAAACCACTTACATCAGATTATCCATCGCAGGCGCACTTTTATTAGGAATGTATTCATGTAAAAAAGGGGAAGTTTCCGCAACAGATCTTGAGGCATATGCAACTACAGATTCCGCAGCCGCGGTGACATCAGACAGTATTTCTTCAGTTGCAACCATGAAGGTAAAAGACAAGCAGTTCATTAAAACAGCAGATGTGAATATGGAAGTAAAAGACGTCTATGAAACCACAATTTCCATTGAAAAATCGGTTCAGGAATTGGGCGGGTTTGTGACCCAAAGCAACCTTCAAAGTAATGTAATTTCCGAAGACACTTACAATACATCCAATGAAAATGCTGTCTTGGTGAAGAAATATCAGACTGAAAACAGAATGCAATTAAGAGTTCCTACCGATAAACTGGGCGAATTATTGACTTTAATTAATGATAAAAAATTATTTCTAAATTCAAGATCAATCAACGCAGAAGACGTTACTGCAAACATCAAATATTCGGCATTAGAAGCGCAGAGAAATAAAAAAACTACCGACAATATTACTCAAATGAAGGTAAATAAAGACAAAATAACCTTGAGTGATGAAAATATGAAAGAAGGAAACGACCAACAATTGGAAAGCATGACTATGACGGATCAGTTAAAATTCAGTACGATTGACATTTATATAAAAGAACCTAAAATTAGGATAGCCGAAATCGGCATTACAAATACAAAAAACATCGATGATAAATATAAGTTTGCTTTCGTTTACAGTGCAAAATCTGCCTTTGTGGAAGGATATTATTTAATCCAAAGAATAATTGTGGGATTAATTACAGTCTGGCCGATTCTATTGATCGGAGCTTTGATAGTCTATTTTTTAAGAAAAAGAAAACCCGTTAAAAAAGCAGAACAAATCTCAGAAAATTAAGCTATCCTAACCTTTTGGTTATCCATATATTTTAAATTTTTACAAGAAGCCTCCAGATTTTTTCCGGAGGTTTTTATGCTTACAATTTTCTCTTTAGAATTTCTGGTTTTGTTTTGTGGAGATGAAGAATCAGCTCTCCGAAAAGCGTATTTGCCCATGCAAACCAGGATCTTGTGTAATCTTTGGGGTTGTTGACATCAAAAGATTCGTGGATAAATCCGGTTCCGGCATGGGTGGCTTTTAATGTTTTTAGACAATAAATAATCTCCTCGTCATCATCCGTCGTTAAAGCCTGCATAATCAAGCCGAGAGGCCAGATTTTATGCTCACCGATATGCGGTCCGCCTATTCCTTTTGCATATTTTCCTTCACTGAACCATGGATTTGCCTTGCTTAAAGAAAACTTCCGGGTATTTTTATACATTTCATCATCTTTTGAAGCATATCCTAAATACGGAATCGACAGCAAATTCGGAACATTTGCATCATCCATGAATAAAGCGTTTCCGAAACCATCGATTTCCAAGGCGTAGATTTTTCCTGCTTCGGGATGATTTAAAATCGCGTATTTTTGAATCGCTTCATCAACTTCTTTTGCTAAATTTTTGAATTGAGCGGAAGAATTTTCATCCTTAAAAATCTCAGAAAAAATCTCAGCCGTTTTCCGTAAAGAAACTACAGCAAACATATTAGAGGAAATCAGAAACGGATAAAAAGTAGCATCATCAGAAGGCCGGAACATCGAATGAATCAATCCAATTTTCTTTGTTGGATTTCCGTAGCCTTTTCCAAATTGTGTGTCCAAAGGATTTCCATTTGCCCTCTCAAAAGAATAACTTCCTTTTGAATCTCTTCGCTGCTGTTCTTTGAAGGTTTGTAGAATTAAAAGCATTGCTTTTTTCCAATCAGCATCAAAAACCGAGGAGTCTCCAGTAGTTTTCCAATAATTGTAAGACAATCGCATGACATAACATAAAGAATCAATCTCCCATTTTCGCTCGTGAATTCCGGGTTTCATCTCTGTGGAATCGCTTTTCCATTCGCTTACTTTATTAGCATCATCAAAAAAAGCATTGGCATAAGGATCGAGAAGAACACATTCAACCTGCTTATTGATGACACCTTTCAACAGATTTTTCAGTTTTTCATCTTCATTGGCCAGACTTAAGTAGGGATAAACCTGCGCAGAAGAGTCACGAAGCCACATTGCATCGATATCTCCTGTAATTACATAAGTGTAAAATTTATTATTTTTCTGATAAAATGTTACCGTCGTATCCAAAGAGTTCGGGCAACAATTGTCAACCATCCAAGACAGTTCTTTATCTCCAATTGATTTTTTAATGGTTTTAATGGTATTTTCAACTGCCAGAGAAGTGAATTTCCTTTGTTCCAAACCAGGTCTTTTTGAAATATAATCATCTGTATATAAAAATTTTGCAGATCTGGGTAAAGCCCAAAATCCAACTCCCAGCGAGGATTTTTTAATGAAATTTCTTCTACTAAGCATGATTTTTAATGAAAATTTTAAATCTAAAAGTAATAAATTCTAAGGTAATAGACTGTAAGTTCTTGTCTATTTTTAATTATCAATTAACATCATTGAAGTAAAATTCCGTAAATTTGCAAATCAATAATTTTGCATGAGGATTTGGCTTTCAACAATCCTGGATCCGGTGCCATAAAACCCTAATTTCTAAATATATGCTATCAAAAATAAATCCTACTCAAACCAACAGCTGGAAAGCTCTCGATGAACATTTCGGAAACAATGATTTTGATTTAAGAAGTCTTTTTCAATATAACCCGAATCGATTCAATGAATTTTCTTTACAGAGAGATAATTTTCTTTTTGATTATTCTAAAAACTTGATTGATGCAAGAACCAAAGAGCTTCTTTTGAATCTTGCAGAAGAGTGCCAATTGAAAGATGCGATTGCTAAAATGTTTTCAGGGGACAAAATCAATGAAACTGAAGGAAGGGCTGTGCTGCATACAGCTTTGAGAGATTTTTCCGATAAAGAAATTTTGGTAGACGGGGAAAATATTAAACCTCAGATCAAAAGAGTTTTGGATCACATGAAAACTTTTTCTGAAAGCATTATTTCAGGAGCTCACAAAGGTTTTAGCGGAAAAGAAATTACTGATGTTGTGAACATCGGAATCGGAGGTTCAGATTTGGGGCCTGTGATGGTAGTCTCTGCTTTAAAACATTTTAAAAAGAGGTTAAATGTTCATTTTGTTTCTAATGTGGACGGAAATCATATTGCTGAAGTTGTAAAGAATTTAAATCCTGAAACAACTTTATTCATCATTGCTTCCAAAACTTTTACGACTCAGGAAACCATGACGAATGCCAATTCAGCAAAAGACTGGTTTCTAAAAGCCGGAAAACAGGAAGATGTAGCTAAACACTTTGTAGCTTTATCAACTAACGTTCAAGCAGTTAAAGACTTCGGAATCGCAGAAGAAAACATCTTCGAATTCTGGGATTGGGTTGGTGGAAGATATTCACTTTGGAGTGCCATTGGCTTAAGCATTGTACTTTCAGTGGGTTATGAAAATTTTGAGCAACTATTAAAGGGAGCTTACGATACGGATCAGCATTTTCAGACTGCAGATTTCTCTGAAAATGTTCCGGTGTTGATGGGGCTTCTAGGAATTTGGTATCGTAATTTTTATGCAGCAACGAGCTATGCAATCCTTCCTTATTCTCAATATTTAGACAGGTTTGCAGCATATCTTCAACAGGGAGATATGGAAAGTAACGGAAAATGTGTCGACAGAAACGGAGAATTCGTAGAATATGAAACAGGGCCGATTATTTGGGGAGAGCCGGGAACCAATGGACAACATGCCTTCTATCAGTTGATTCACCAGGGAACAGAATTGATTCCTGCAGATTTTATTGCCTATGCTAAAAGCCCAAATAAAGTTTCTGATCATCAGGATAAATTATTAGCCAACTTTTTCGCTCAGACCGAAGCGCTCGCCTTTGGAAAAACGGAAGAAGAAGTAGAGGAGGAATTAAAAAATTCCGGAAAATCTGATGAAAAGATTAATTTCTTGTTAAATTACAAAGTCTTCCACGGAAATACACCTACTAACTCTATATTATTCAAAGAATTAACTCCTTTTTCATTGGGACAATTAATTGCAATGTATGAGCATAAAATTTTTGTTCAGGGTGTGATTTGGAATATTTTCAGTTTCGACCAGTTTGGCGTGGAATTGGGTAAAGTTTTAGCAAATAAAATCCTTCCGGAACTTGAAAGTAATGAGGCAATTAGCTCGCACGATAGCTCGACGAATGGATTGATTAATTATTATAAAAAGAATGCTTGATACATTACACAAATTAAAAAGGAAAATTAAATTTATTCAATTATCCTTAAGCCCGACAACAAACCATCTTAAAAAGGATATTACTATCCCTAAAAAATGGTTGGGGAATGATTATGGCGGATTTTATGTAGCTACAGAATTTTTAAATAAAAACTCCATTGTTTATTCTTTCGGTATCGGGGAAGACATTTCTTTTGATGAAGAGATGATTAAGCATCATAATTGTCTGGTCTTTGGTTTTGATCCCACTCCTAAATCAATTAATTGGATAAAATCCAGACAAATACCTGAAAATTTTAAATTTTACAGTTCAGGAATTGGAAATAAAACTACAGTAGATTATTTTTATCTTCCTAAAAATCCAAATTATGTTTCAGGAAGTCTTGTTCAACAAAATAATGTTGATTCAGACTTAAAGATTGAGGTTCAGCTGCAATCCCTTCAAGATATTGCACATATGCTGGAACATAAAAAAATTGATGTTTTAAAGATGGATATTGAAGGTTTTGAATATAATGTTATTGAAAGTATATTAAATTCAGATGTCGAAATTGGACAGATTCTCGTAGAAGTACACGAACGTTTTTTTGAAAACGGAAGGCAGAGAACAATTGATATGCTGGAAAAATTAAGAAAACATGATTTTCTGGTTTTTGGTATTTCTGAGACATTTGAAGAAATATCTTTAATTAATAAAAATCTAATAAATAATAAAAAGTAAAATGGCAGAAATTCTTGACGGATTAAAAGTATCCAAAGAAATAAAACAGGAAATCAAGGCTGAAGTTGAAAAAATTGTTGCAGGAAAAAGAAGAGCTCCGCATTTGGTGGCCATTCTTGTCGGAAACAACGGAGCAAGCAAGGCTTATGTAAATGCTAAAGTAAAAGATTGTGAAGAAGTTGGTTTCCAGTCGAGTTTAGTTAAATTTCCAAGTACGGTTTCTGAATCTGAATTATTGGAAAAAATCGAGGAACTTAACAAGGATAAATCTGTAGACGGATTCATCGTTCAGTTGCCTTTACCAGATCAGGTTGATCAGGAAAAAATTATCAATGCGATCGATCCAAGAAAAGATGTAGACGGTTTCCACCCTACAAATTTCGGGAAAATGGCGTTGGAAATGGACACTTTCCTCCCTGCGACTCCATTCGGAATTTTAACATTGTTAGAAAGATATAATATTGAAACAAAAGGTAAAGATTGTGTCATCATCGGAAGAAGTAAAATCGTAGGAAGACCAATGAGTATCTTGATGGGAAGAAAAGATTTCCCTGGAAATTCTACTGTTACATTGACACACTCTTATACAAAAGACATCGAAGAATATACTAAAAAAGCAGACATCGTCATTACAGCTTTAGGCGATCCTCATTTTCTGAAAGGAGACATGATCAAAGAAGGAGCCGTGATCGTAGACGTAGGTATCACAAGAGTAGACGACGATTCTCCAAAAGGATATTATCTGGTAGGTGACGTAGATTTTGACAGCTGTGCTGCCAAAGCAAGCTGGATTACGCCTGTTCCGGGAGGTGTAGGACCTATGACAAGAGCGATGCTGATGAAAAATACCATCATTGCTTACAAAACCTCGGTCTATAACGACTAATTTTAAAATGAATTTAACAGAAGAAATATTATTAAAAGAAGGTAAAATGCTCCCTGTGATGGAGCATTTTTACACTCTTCAGGGAGAAGGAGCACACACCGGAAAAGCAGCCTATTTCATCAGATTGGGAGGTTGCGACGTCGGGTGCCACTGGTGTGATGTAAAGGAAAGCTGGGATCCAAATTTACATCCGCTAATGAATGCAGAAGAAATTGCTGAAACTGCAGCAAAACACTGTAAGACAATCGTTTTGACAGGCGGTGAACCCTTAATGTGGAATCTTGATATTTTAACATCCAAATTAAAAGAATTGGGATGTACCATTCACATTGAAACATCCGGAGCCTATCCGATGAGCGGACAAATCGACTGGATTACCCTTTCACCAAAGAAAACAGGACTGCCAAAAGAAGAAATTTATCAAAAGGCTCACGAGCTTAAAGTAATTGTTTTCAATAATAATGATTTTAAATTTGCTCAGGAACAGGCCGCCAAAGTTTCAGAAAACTGCGCCCTATACCTTCAGAGTGAATGGAGCAAGCGTGATGAAATGTATCCGAAGATCACAGATTTCATTCTGGAACATCCTGAATGGCGCGCTTCAGTGCAGACCCATAAATATCTTAATATCCCGTAAAAAATATGTAACTTAGCTCTTCGTATCCGTAATACAGATAGATGCAGAGAATTCGATACTCTAGATACCTAAAATCGATCATTATTTTGCTTGACCTTTTGGTTATTGCATCTATTTTTATATTCTTTTTTGTCAGCAGAAATCAAAATCTTAAATACAATCAGGAAACCTGGTATCAGAACGTTTTTTCGCTGGTATTATTGTTTTTGTTCTGGATGCTTCTAAGCGGCAGAACAAGAATTTATAATATTCCCAGAAACCTGACCTATACCCTTTTTCTTGAAAGGCTCCTGGTTCATTTTTTATTGTTTATTCTTGGAGTTTTGCTCATTGGAAAAGTCAGTTACAATGTGTTTTTCAATTCGGATATTTACTGGTTGTCGTTTTATCTGTTTTTCTTTATTTTCCTTACAAAATCTTTGATTTATTTTGGAATTAAATACGTCCGTAGTCTGGGGATCAATCACAGGAATATTATGTTTCTGCATGAAGACAGCTCCACAGAAGTTTTAAAAAATATTTTAACGGAAAGAAAAGATTACGGATACAAAATTTTCGAATATAAAAATCCCGAGATAAAACCTGAAGAGTTAATTGAATTCTGGAAAACAAACGGAATCCACACACTTTTTATACCGATAGAAAATTCATTCAACGAGAAAACTGAGAAAGAAATTTTCAAATTGGCGGAGGCGAACAAAGTTCATATTTCACTGATTCCCAGCATCACACAAAGTGATTTCTTTTTGTATGATATGGGATATATCCAAACACAACCGGTTTTAAATCAAGCCAAATATCCGTTGGATTATTATTCTAATTTTTTATTAAAAAGAATATTCGACATCGTTTTTTCATCCATCATTTTGGTGTGTATCTGTTCGTGGCTGTTTCCACTTATTGCAATTTTATTTAAATCTTCATCAAAAGGGCCTGTTTTTTTCATACAGAAAAGATATGGTTTTCATGAGGAAGTTTTTGATTGCATTAAGTTTAGAACGATGATCGTTAATAACGAATCTTCAACGAAAACAACAAGTGAAAATGATTCCAGAATCACACGGATCGGAAAATTTTTAAGAAAAACCAGTCTCGACGAAATGCCGCAGTTTTTAAATGTTTTAAAAGGAGAGATGTCAATCGTCGGACCAAGACCACACATGCTGGCTGTTGATAATTATTACAAACCGAAAATCGGACGATACAGCCTCAGAAGCATGGTAAGCCCGGGAATTACCGGCCTGGCGCAGGTAAACGGCCTTCGCGGTGATGCAGGAGATGTGGAAGTAGAGATGAATAAAAGGGTTTTGGCAGATGCATTCTATGTAAGAAACTGGAGTTTCGTGCTGGATCTGGTGATTATTTTAAAAACCGTTTTACTGGTGATTGCCGGAGATAAAAATGCAAAATAAATAGGTAAAAAGGTAAGTTTTAAGCTGAAATGACTTTAATTTTTAATAGTAAATCAAGCCTCAGACTTAACCTCAATCTTAATCTAATTAAATAAAAAAAGTCTAATTTAGCAGAATGTTAAAAAAGTTTTTTACAGCAATAGGAGAATACATTATCCTTCTAGGTAAATCCATACAGAAACCTCAGAAAATGAGAGTATTCTGGAAGCTGTTCATGAGAGAGATCAATGATTTGGGAGTCAATTCATTCGGATTGGTGATCTTCACATCCATATTTGTAGGAGCGGTAGTTGCTATCCAGATGTTTAATAATTTTGATGCATCTTCGTTCCCTATTCCTCCATCATTTGTAGGATATGCCACAAAGGCGGTTTTAGTTCTTGAGTTTTCCCCTACCATTATCAGTTTGATTTTAGCAGGAAAAGTAGGTTCATATATCGCTTCGAGTATCGGAACAATGAGGGTTTCTGAACAGATTGACGCATTGGATATTATGGGAGTAAACTCTCCAAATTTTTTGATCTTACCTAAAATAATTGCCTGTGTTATTTTTAATCCTTTACTAATTGCTATCAGTATCGTTTTTGGTATCGGAGGCGGATATGTTGCAGGTATTTTAACGGGAAACTGGACGACAAATGATTATATAACTGGTATTCAAATGTATATGCCAAATTTATTCATTTATTATGCATTTACGAAAACCATCGTTTTTGCATTTATCATTGCTTCAGTTCCTGCTTATTTCGGATATAATGTAAAAGGCGGTTCACTGGAAGTAGGTAGAGCAAGTACGCAGGCAGTAGTTTGGACAATGGTATTCATTATCCTTTCCGAATTATTATTAACCCAATTAATATTAAGCTAATGATTGAGGTAAAAAATCTTAAAAAAAGTTTTGATGATGTTGAAGTACTTAAAGGAATTTCAACTTCTTTCGATAAAGGAAAAGTAAACTTAATTATTGGACAGAGTGGATCAGGAAAAACCGTTTTCCTAAAAAGCTTACTAAATGTTTACCAGCCGACTTCAGGAGAAATTCTTTTCGACGGAAGAGATATTAATGTAATGACCCGTGAAGAAAAGCAGCACCTTCGTTCAGAAATCGGAACAGTATTTCAAGGAAGTGCTTTGTTTGACTCTCTCACAGTGGAGGAAAATATCATGTTCCCTTTAGATATGTTTACCAATCTTACTTTCCGTGAAAAAAAGAAAAGGGTTTTTGAAGTAATAGGAAGAGTGCATCTGGATAAAGCCAATAAAAAATTTCCATCCGAGATTTCCGGAGGGATGCAAAAAAGGGTGGCCATTGCAAGAGCAATTGTAAACAACCCGAAATATCTTTTCTGTGATGAACCAAACTCCGGTCTGGATCCTTATACATCCAACGTAATCGACGATCTTTTGCTGGAAATCACAAAAGAATATAATACTACTACGATCATCAATACGCACGATATGAACTCCGTAATGACGATTGGCGAGAAAATTGTTTACTTAAGATTAGGAATTAAAGAATGGGAAGGAAATAAAGATATCCTGATCACAGCAGGCAATAAAAATTTGATTGACTTCGTTTATTCATCAGAACTGTTTAAAGAACTGAGAGAATATTTACTTGAAAATAACAAAACTATTGATAATACAATCACAAAAATAGACGATAATGAAAAAGGTTTTTAGTATAGCATTAATAGGTTTTTCGATGTTTGCATCGGCCCAGATTTCTCTGGCAGGCAAAGCAAATATCATATTCCCCACAGGATCTCCTTCGTGGCAGAATATTAAAGGGACAGTAAACCAGGCGATTGAAGGAGAAGGAAAAAATAATGTAGGATTCAACGTAGGTCTTTCATTAAAAGTAGGGTTACCGACATCATTTTATTTAATGCCGGAATTGTATTACACCAATTTCAAAAACGAGTTCACTGCAGACAATACAACATTTGATGTAAAAAGTAGCAGAATTGACCTTCCTGTATTATTAGGATACAATATTTTAGGAAATACATTAGGTGTTTTTGTAGGTCCGGTAGCCAGCTATAATCTTAGCAAAGAAGATACTTTCAACGATTTTACAGAAAATGCAAGAGATAATTTCACGGTGGGCTACCAATTTGGCGCCCAGGTTGAAATTTCAAAATTAATTCTGAATGCAAGATATGAAGGTGCCTTCAGTAAAGATTCCAGAAACTTCATCAACAGAGTTTCGGGTGAAGAGATCAGATACGACAACAGACCCAACTTATTTATGGTGGGAGTTGGATATAAATTTTAATTCATAGAAAATAACAGCTATAAAAAAATCCTCAGATCATTAGACCTGAGGATTTTGATTTTGAGAATGGAGCTCGGCTTCGCGCTTTGCGATTTCCGCAGCCTGCTTTTCAAGCTCTTCTTTATCTTTCTGTAATTGTTTGAATTCTTTCTTTTTCTGCTCTGCTTTAATGGAGCTTCCTTTACTTACATATCCTACCATTCCTCCGATTATTAGGCCAATCCCCACTCCGCCCATAATTCCCATCATGTGAGAAAGGGTAATTTTTTCGACAGTAAAATCAGTCGTTAAATAAAAAAGCAAAGCTGAAACAGCCAAAAGTACAAGTCCAGTAAGTGATAAACTTTTCATAATGTTGTGTTTAAATGGTTAAAAATTAAAAAGCCTTACCAAATTTAACAAAATTTTGATAAGGCTTTTACTCAAGATTAAAAATTCTTTATTAATTATATTTTTCCTCCGGCAGCCTTATAATACTCAAGAGCCTGAGGTAAATCTTTGTTGATATCTGAAATTCTCGTTTCCGGATTCGGGTGCGTAGAAAGGAATTCCGGTTGTCTTGCTCCTTTAGAAGCGGCTTCCATTCTGTTCCAGAAAGGGATTGCCTCTCTTGGATCGTAGCCTGCCATTCCCATTAAATATAATCCCATTTTATCTGCCTCAGACTCCTGATTTCTACCATATTTCAATAAAGCAACCTGTGAACCGATAGGATAAACCTTCTGGAAAACACTTGCCCATTGTGCATTGGAAATCGTTCCTCCCAAAATAGCGCCACCGTATTGTGCTACCATTGCCTGAGAAATTCTTTCGTTTCCGTGCCCTGCCAAAGCATGAGAAACTTCGTGTCCCATTACTACTGCAAGTCCGTTATCATTTTTTGTAATCGGTAAAATCCCTGTATAAACAGCTACTTTTCCGCCCGGCATACACCACGCGTTCAGCTCGTTGCTTTGCAAAAGATTAAATTCCCAGTTATAATTGGCAAGATCCGCAGAACGTCCGATTGACTGATAATATCTTTCGGCAGCAGATTTTATTCTTGTTCCCACACTTACCACTCTTTTTGCATCTGCCGTTCCTGTGATTACCTTTCCTTTAGACAATGTTGTTTTATATTCCTGTGCAGACATCGTCAGAATTTCTGAATTATTTGCTAACTGCAAAGAAGATCTTCCCGTAATCGGGTTTGTAGTACATGCTACAGCAGACAGAGCAATGGCTCCTATTCCTAATAAATGTTTTATTTTCATAGTTTCGAGTGTATTAGTTCAACCTTAACAATTTTTATTCCAAAATTTTCAGAAGCAATATATTTGCATACAATTTGCTATTTAAATTTAATAATTATTTTACAATCATGAAAAAGTATATTTCGATCATATGGATTTTTGGATTTTTATTCCTTTTCCAAAACTGTACAGCTCAGGACATGGATTCCCAGACAGTGACGAATCTTGTGAATTCTAAGGATTTCTCATTTCACGCACAAAGGGCAACTCCTACCAATTATGATGTCATTAATGTAATGAATTCTCTGCCAAATTCTACATCCACCAGATTTTTGGATCTTTCGGGGGATAATTATTCAATTGATTTAAGAAAAGATAAGCTGGAAGTGGTTTTACCTTATTTTGGAAGGGTTTTTAATCCTACTTACGGAAACACAAGCCAGAATAGTTACAGATTTACTTCAAAAGATTTTACGGTAAATACAACACAAGGCAGAAAAGGAAAATCGATTGTGAAAATCAAAGTGAATGATCAAAGTTCGGTAGATGAAATTACCATTGAAGTTTTCAAAAACGGAAAAGCATTTACGTCCATCCGAAGCAACGACAGACAGCCGATTTCTTACGACGGATACATTTCAAAAAATGAAGAGGAAAAAGATAAACCTTAGATGAGTTTTCGAGGTACGTGATGCGAGATTTTAATTGTGAAAAATATCAATTTAAATATCCCGAAGCTCGGATCCCGAATCCCGTAAAAACTTTTCAACAAATAATTTTGCTTCGGTACTTGGACTTGAAACCATTGTCGAAGCATTTTTTTTATGCTGAATATAGGCCTCTTCCACAGAATTATTCTTTTTCATCATCGATAAAATATAGGTCTGAACCCAATATTCAAACCGTTTTTCTGCCTGTTGTGTCCTCACTTCTTCGAATCTGTGGGTTTTCTTTTTAAGGACTATAAATTCATTAATTTTTTCGAAAACTTCTCCCAGACCTTCATTATACAGCGCAGAACCCAATAAAACAGGAACTTTCCAGTCTTTTTCTTTCAGTGGAATAAAATCCAGTGCCCGTTTTAATTCCAGTCGTGTATTTTTTGCTTTCTGAAGATTGTCCTGCTCTACTTTATTAATGAAAATAACATCCACCATTTCCATAATTCCGCGCTTGATTCCCTGAAGCTCATCACCTCCGCCGATAATTTTTAAAAATAAAAAGACATCGGTAATATCTGCAACCAAAACTTCCGATTGCCCTACTCCAACAGTTTCAATTAAAATATAATCATATCCTGCTGCTTCACAGATCATCATCGTTTCGAAAGTGGTATTGGCAACACCTCCCAAAAATCCTGAGCTCGGGGAAGGTCTGATGAAGGCATTTTCTTCCTTGGCAAGCTCTTCCATTCTGGTTTTGTCCCCCAAAATACTACCTTTATTAATCGCAGAACTTGGATCGATAGCCAGAACAGCCACTTTTTTACCATTTGAAATAGCCAATCTTCCAAAATTTTCTATAAAAGTAGATTTTCCTGCACCCGGAACTCCCGTTACTCCCACCCGGATTGAATTTCCTGTGAACGGCATGATTTGTTTCAATAGTTCTTCGGCCTGCTCTCTGTGCTCGGCTTTTTTACTTTCAACTAATGTAATGGCTTTTGCGATCAGACGTTTGTTTCCTGATCGTATTCCTTCTATTAGCTCTTCTGTAGAAAATTTCATTAATTCAAAAATAATCATTTAAAAGTCAATGGTCAATAGTCAATTCGCTTTACCTGCCAATTTTTTCTCTTTTAAAAGAAATTCGCACGATAAGAAATTCACCGTTCACAAGCAAAGCAGATTGACTATTCACAGTTTGCTCTTCAAAATTCTCTAAAATCCCTCTCTATTTGTATTTCTTCTAAATTATCCGGCTCTTTATCAATCACTCAGGGAATTTGCTACATTTGTTTTAATCAAATTTTTAAAACGAATGAAAAAAATCATTGCTGTAGCGTCATTTACTGCTGTACTTTTGGCTTCATGTACTCCAAAATCTTCAACAGCAACTGCGCCTATGGGACCTGCAGCTTCAACTGCCGAACAAATCGCTCAAGGAAAAACAATTTTCGAAAACTCTTGCGGAAAATGCCATAAATTGCCAAATCCGACTTCTCATAATTCGGTACAATGGGTAGGAATCATGAATTCGATGGCACCGAAAGCGAAACTTACAGACGAGCAGCACCAATGGGTTTATGATTACATCGTTTCTGTGAAGAAATAATCATTTCAAAAAGATATTGTTATGAAAAAATTGATTTTGGGTACGATCTTAGGTTCTGCAATGATGGTAGTATCGTGCGGACCGAAAAGTATAGCCGTAACCGGGCCGAAATACACCTCATCCGAACAATTGGCTCAGGGAAAAACCATCTTCGAAAACTCTTGCAATAAATGCCACAAATTACCCGATCCGGCAAAGCACGACGACCAAGGATGGATAAAAACCTTAAGCAGAATGGCTCCAAAAGCCAAATTGAGTGGCGACCAACATCAAATGGTTTATGATTATCTGATATCTGTAAATAAAAAATAGGCTTTCTTTGAAAGTCTATTTTTGTTTTTGATGTTATTAGACACAAAGATTTTTGACTTTTAAACTGTTGATTTTCTGTCCGCTAAAACGATCCGCTCAGCAAATGATATCTTTCCTAAAAAATTCACAAGCAAAGCGAATTGATTATTCACAATTCAAATTAAATTTATATCATTTCAAATCGATTCCCAAGCCTGGTTTTTCTGATAAAATTATTTTTCCGTTTTCTACAAAATTTCCGGTAGCGTAGTCGTTGGAAATCAGATTTGCTCCGTCCAGATCGGTGTAATCTACAAGACCGGTCAAAACACAGCCTGCGGAAATTCCGACGGTAGATTCTGTCATACAGCCGATCATGATTTTGTAATTTAATTCTCGGGCTTTTTTAACCATTTCTAATGCAGGAGTTAATCCGCCGCATTTCATTAATTTGATATTGACACTTTTATAATAGGGGGTTAATTCTTCCAATGCATCAATATTCTGACAATCTTCGTCTGCCATCCAGTTGGCAAAACTTTCTTTTTTTAATATCTTGTAACTGTCAATCGGCCTTGGCTGTTCCAGATAAGAAAACCTCTGCACTTCAACATTTTCTTGAAGCCAGATGCAATCTTCATCGGTAAAGCTTGCGTTGGAATCTAAGGCGATATTTCTATCTAATTGCAACAGCTTTTCGACATTATCTTTATTCAATCCTTTACATTTCACTTTAAATTTGTTCCAATTGCTTTTTCTAATTTTTTCAATTTGATGTTCGATTGCTCCGACAGAGATGGTAATCGAACTTTCCACCAAATTTTCGACAGGAAGAATGTTTAATTCAATAAAACTTTTGTTTTCCAACTTTCCAAAAAGATCCCAATAGGCACAATCTAATGCGGAGAGCAAAAAAGAATGCAGATTTAAACTCAATAAAAAATGAAAAAATTCTTTAGGATGAATAATCTTCTGAACTTCAATCTGTGCTTGAATTCCCTTCAATTTTAAAGTAAAATCCTGAAGATTGATTTGATAATAATCGATTGCGACACATTCTCCGTACCCTTTGCAATTTTGGTGAGACAATTCTAAAAGTAAAGCATCCCTTTTATTGTAGTTTCCGTAAGCAATTGAAAATGTTTCTTTTAACTGAAGCTGTTTTAATTCAAACCTTAATTCCATAATTAAAGCTACAAAAAAAGGAGACTTATTTCGTCTCCTTCTTCTTTTTATTTTGCTTTTTCTTCGGCATTTTCGATTTAATAAATTTCTTACGATCCTTTACAACATTTAAACCATATTCAGTAAAACAGTATTTTTCTGCTTCATCAAGAAATTTCAGCGCATTGGCAAAACTTCCTCTTTTCTCTGAGAGCAAAGATCTGTGAAGCCATAGAGTTGCTTTATCGATCCCTTTAATTTTTAATGAATATTCAATGAGTTTTTGCGCTTCCTGAAAATCTTCATTGTCCAAAAGACATTTGATGTAATATTGCGGTGTGTTGATATTGGTAACATCACACTGCATAGCTTCTTCGAAATACAATTTTGCTTTTTCGTAATCGTTCAGCATTTCACTATAAATTCTTCCCATCAAACAAAGGCTGTCTGCATCCTCCGGATCGTATGACAGGGCATAGTTCAATGCTTCCAGGCAATCTGGCAGGCTGTATGGGTAATTGTCGAGGGCTTCAAAATAGTATTTATTTTTAGTTAAGGTCATTTTTGTAGTTTTTTAATTCATTTTTTAGTTGATTTCTTTGCTTTTTGAAGGATTTGTCCTTATAATTTTTCTTAAAATCTGTTCCCGAAAACGTACGGACCGGATTTCCTCTTTGCACCTGCAAATGGTTGTTCCAGGTTTCCTGCATTCTTTTCTGAAGCTGGATAATATTCTGTTCCAATACTTTTTCCTTCAATCTTGCAATCGACAGTTTTTTATTTTCCAGTTGCGAACGCGAATCCTGCACGAAAACGCTTTGCCCTGTGGGAATATAGGTCGCTCGAACCGCTGTATTTACTTTATTCACGTTTTGTCCGCCGCTTCCCTGGCTTCTTGTTGTCTGAAACTGAATATCTTTTTCATTAAAATTAATCTTCTCTAAGCCTTCCAGTTCAAAAATCCCGATGAACCAGTTGCTTCTTTTGTGCAGTTTTCGGAATTTGCTTTTCCCCGTCCAGCAAATACTTCCTAACCAGCCTTTTAAAAATTCATTCAATTCTTTTGATTTTAAAAAGATCGTTACAGATTTTAACGTCAGGTTTTCATCGCCATTCTCACGGTGAATAATTTCGTAGTCTATTTTGTTATCTTTTGCTTCCTCAAGAAAGACCTTCAGAACTTTGGCAACTACCCATTGGCATTCCAAAGGCCCTCTTCCTGAGGTTATTTGTATTAATTTTTCCATTGTTATTTTGGTATCTCACTTAATCGGGGATCTCCAACAGGATCAATTCCTTTTTCCAATAAATCTTTTGCAGCCATTACCGCCCAACATTTATCGCTGGAATGAATATTTCTGTAAAACGAAAGCAAAACATCGGGTCTCACCACCATGAATCCATTGGTTTCGATAATTTCCAAATCATTTCTTTCAAAGAAATCTATCGTAATTCTGTGAAACTTTCCGTTTTCCATTTCGATCGTTTTTTCATATCTGCGGAAGTTTTCTTCGCTTGGAAGGTGATCATACCTCGTCCAGACTTTCTGAAAACCTTCCTGCTGAAGAATCATAGCCACTTCAGCTACATTTTCTTTTTTTACAAAAACATCAATATCCTTGTGGTCATGGGCATGCTTATATTCCGTATGTCCAACTTCAGACATAAAATGCCACGCCCAGCCTCCTGATAAAATGACTTTATTTTTTAATTTTTCTAAAATTTCCAGTCCGTATCGAATTCTAAATTCCGGCCAGACTTCGCCGTATCTTTTTATATTGTGTGGTGCTCCCATTTTTTGTTAGTTTTTTTATTGATAATTGCTTGTTGCTAGTCATCGATTCAAAAACAACCAACCGACAACTAACAACTAGCAACAAAATCTATCTATCCATTCTCACAATTCGTGGCTGGAAAGTTCCAAGAATATCGACCAATTCACTTTGCGCATTCATGACTTCATTGATGTCTTTGTACGCCATTGGTGCCTCTTCAGCGTTTCCACCCATCAAGGTGACATTTTTTAGTTTTAATTCTTTTTTAATATCATTTTGAGTGAAAAGACTTCTGCACTCACCTCTCGAATGTGCTCTTCCAGCTCCGTGTGAAGCCGAATTCAAAGATTCCGGATTTCCTTTCCCGCGAACGATGAAACCTTTTGCGGTCATGGAACCGGGAATCATTCCCAATTCATTTTCGTTGGCCGGAGTTGCCCCTTTTCTGTGAACGATCACTTCTTTTCCGTTGTGGATTTCTTTCCATGCGAAATTGTGATGGTTTTCGATTCTGGCTTTTACTCTTCCTCCGACAGCTTTCACCAATCTTCTGTGAATATCGTCGTGACAAGCTGAAGCGTAATCTCCCGCCAAATTCATCGCTGTCCAGTATTCCAACCCGAGATGTGTATTCAGGTCAAGCCAGGCAAATTGCTGCGCTTCTTTCGGCAGCGGACATTGTTCTGCCGCAACTCTCGAATAATACTGAGCGATTTCTGCACCCAATCCACGTGAACCACTGTGTGAAAGAATCCCAAGATATTTCCCTTTCGGAAGTCCGATCTGTTCGTCTTCTTCCGCGATTTCAACTTCTCCGAATTCCACAAAGTGATTTCCACCGCCGGAAGTTCCCATTTGTTTGATGGCTTTTCCTTTTAATCTTCTCAAAATCGGGATCATGTCGAATGTATCTCTGTCGAAAATTTCATGGTCGACATGAGATTGGTGGGTTTCGTACATCCCGAATTTGGTATGTTCGGCAAGAGCTTTTTCATATTTATCTCTCGCTCCGTCAAGATATGAAACAGGAGTATCCAAAATACTGAGTGACATTCTACAGCCGATATCCATACCGACTCCGTAAGGGATCACAGCATTTTCTACGGCAAGGACTCCACCGATCGGAAGACCATAACCGCTGTGTGCATCGGGCATTAAAGCGCCCTGCATCGAAATTGGAAGTTTCAAAGCAGTATACAGCTGGTTTTTTGCTTCATCCGAAATATTGTTTCCGAAAATCTGAAAAGACGCACGGTTTGTATTGAGCATTCTTTTTTCTGTTTTCTTTGATGAAAGCAGAGCTTCTGCGATTTGTCCGAAGGTTAAATCTTTTTCAAAATTTTCCGGATTTTGCAGAATTTCCTTTAAAAGAGATTTTACATGATGAATGTTTTTCGTTGCAAAATTTCTTTTCATGACTTCCAAAGCGATATTCACACTCTGATTGTTTGGATAACCTATTTTTAATATATCTTTTCCTTTAAGTTTTAAATTTCCCATTGTTTTTTTAATAAGATGTTAGATATTAGAAGCCAGATGTTAGACATTCTAGCATCAAATATTTTATCAACTAAAATTATAGTTGATTTTTTGTCATTCTGACGAAGAAAAAATCTCTTTTTTACATTAAGATTCTTCAATTCGCTTCGCTACTTTCAGAATGACAGTACGGTAACTTTTTCCTAGCCCCGATTGAAACGGCATCCTTTTTTGTTGCGGCCGCAGCGAAGCGGAGGCCGTAATGAAAAAGATACAGTGGAAAGCGGGAAATTGCTCCTTAAAAAATAATAAGGCAACAATTCGACGTAGTCAAATAGCTCCAAATAAAAATTATCTGCTATTTGAAAAGCTCCTAAATTTTATAAAAAGATTTTCGGGGAAACTGATTGAGTTTTGAAAATATTGCGCAATAAAAAACCCGAAATCTCTACGACTTCGGGTTTTGATATTTCATTGTACTATTATTCTATGAGTGTACCAAACCACGAAGCCTTACCACCATAAGCGGTAATCCAACTGTAGAATTCTGATTAAATTTGAACATTTGCTTCGTTGTTTTTAAATGGTTAAACTTGATTTTCAGGTGCAAATATATTAATTTTTCTGAATATCCAAATTTTTTTCAATAAAAAAACCGGAACAATTTCTTATTCTGGTTTTGTATTTTATCTAGTCTTTTGATCCCAGATCATCCATCGGATCATCCATTCCTTTGATAATATTGGAGTGATAAACCCTTTCCGACCCAAGAAAATAAATATTGTGCCTTGCTTTGGCAATGATTCCGTTATATTCTTCTTCGGTCATACCTTCTGGAATATCTTTCTGACCTTCCGACGGCCTTTTATATACTTCAAGAGCACCTTTTTCATTGAGGATATTCTTTGCCTGCTTAGCTTGCTCAAGATTATCTGCATATACAACAATATTGTTTCTTCCTATGCTTTCTTTGCGATAAGCATCCAACATTTCTGCGTCGTGTGCGAAAACGTAATCGAAAAAGCCTTTTGTCTGCTCGTCTTCCTGATATTGATCTAATCCGCTTTCTACTCTAGACTTTGAGATGATAATATTTGCCTCGTCAAAGCCTTTATCTTTTAAATTCTTTTTGATTTCCTCTGTATCTACAGTCACCGGAAATACTGAAACTACTGTATAAGCCATAATATTTGTTTTGTGGTTATGGTTTACAGTACAAACGTCATGCAATTTATTCTATGAAAAAGTTAATTTAATTTAAAAATTTCTCCAAAATATCCACTGCACACTTCGGAAGATTCGTTCCGGGGCCGAAAATAAAATCTGCTCCGTTGGCATACAAAAACTCGTAATCCTGCTGTGGAATTACTCCACCAACTACGATGGTAATATCATCTGCGCCAAGCTTTTTCAATTCTTCAACAACTTGTGGAACCAACGTTTTATGGCCTGCCGCCAAAGACGAAACCCCTAAAATGTGAATATCATTTTCCACAGCCTGTTTTGCCACCTCTTCCGGAGTCTGGAATAAAGGTGCCACATCGACATCAAATCCCATGTCTGCAAACGCCGTTGCCACTACTTTTGCACCTCTGTCGTGACCGTCCTGCCCCATTTTGGCAACCATTAATCTTGGTCGGCGCCCTTCTTCTTCCTCAAATTTTTGAGTAAGGTTTAATGCTTTTTCAAAATATTCGTTTTTCCCTGCGTTCATAGCATATACACCGGAAATTGTTTTAATATTTGCTTTATATCTTCCGAAGCTTTCTTCCATGGCATCGCTCATTTCACCAAGGGTAACTCTTCTGCGAGCTGCTTCGATACATAATGCCAGAAGATTTCCTTTTCCTGTTTTTGCAGATTGTCTGATTTCATTTAAAATCTGATTAACCGCTTCAGGGTTTCTTTCTGCTTTTATTTTGTTTAATCTTTCGATTTGCTTTCTGCGAACTTCCGTATTATCAATATCTAAGATTTCTATTTCGTCCTGTTTTAAGGCTGATTTAAATGAATTTACCCCAATAATGAATTCTTCCCCACTATCAATTTTTGCCTGCTTTCTCGCTGCGGCCTCTTCAATTCTCATTTTCGGGATTCCGGCTTCGATGGCTTTCGTCATTCCGCCTTCCTGCTCTACCTCATCGATGTATTTCATGGCTTCTTCGATCATTTGCTGAGTCAAAGATTCAACCAGATTACTTCCTCCCATTGGATCTACCACATCGCAGATTCCGCTTTCCTGCTGAAGGATAATTTGGGTATTTCTTGCAATTTTTGCTGAATAATCAGTAGGAAGCGCAATCGCTTCATCCAATGCATTGGTATGAAGAGACTGAGTTCCACCCAACGCCGAAGACAATGCTTCAATCGCCGTTCTGGTGATATTATTAAATGGTTCCTGCTCCGTTAAAGACCAGCCTGAAGTCTGAGAATGCGTTCTTAAAGCTAATGATTTTGGATTTTGAGGATTGAATTGTTTCAACAACTCAGCCCAGATATATCTTGCTGCACGCATTTTTGCGATTTCCATGAAGTGATTCATTCCGATTGCCCAAAAAAAGGACAATCTTGGTGCAAAATCATCTACATTCATTCCTGCTTTTATTCCCGTTCTTACATATTCTAAACCATCTGCAAGCGTATAAGCCATTTCCAGAACCGGCGTAGCGCCGGCTTCCTGCATGTGATAGCCTGAAATAGAGATTGAATTAAATTTCGGAATATTCTGAGAGGTATATTCAAAAATATCTGCAATGATTTTCATAGAAGGTGCAGGTGGATAAATGTAGGTGTTTCTCACCATAAATTCTTTCAAAATATCATTCTGAATGGTTCCTGAAAGTAATTCCTGCTTCACTCCCTGTTCTTCTGCTGCAACAATGTAGAAAGATAAAATCGGTAAAACCGCACCATTCATCGTCATGGAAACCGAGATCTGATCCAATGGAATTTCATTAAATAAAATCTTCATATCCTCAACAGAATCGATGGCTACTCCGGCTTTTCCAACATCGCCAACAACTCTGGCATGATCGGAATCATAACCTCTGTGTGTCGCCAAATCGAAGGCTACGGAAAGCCCTTTTTGACCTGCTGCTAAATTTCTTCTGTAAAAAGCATTGGATTCTTCAGCCGTAGAAAACCCTGCGTACTGACGGATAGTCCAGGGTTTTTGAACATACATAGTGGAATATGGCCCTCTTAAATAGGGTGCAATTCCAGGAGCAGTGTGTGTTAGCTCTTGATTTTTAACATCTTCGGCTTTATAAGATGATTTTAATTGTAACCCATCTTTTTCGAATGGATAGATTTCCGTGTGCTTTTCAGTGATATTAAATTGAGGAGTTTTATTCTGAACTTCCCTTCTCATACTTTCAGATTTATTGATGGCTAAAATTACACATTTTTGAAATAATAAATTTGCCGAGTTCTTTTTACGTAAAAGGCGAAATTGCAAAACTGCAAAATCGCCTTTTATTTTGATTTTTATTACTTTTTAGAATTGCTAATAAAATTATTGACCTAATTTTTGAATTCCCATTTCATAAAGAGCAAAAGAAATTAAATCTGCATTTTCACTGATTACCTGCTCGGTAGACCTTCCGGCTCCATGTCCTGCATTTTTTTCGATTCTTAATAAAATAGGGTTATCGCAAGCTTGTTTTTCCTGCAGTTCCGCACCAAATTTGAAAGAGTGCGCCGGAACCACCCTGTCGTCGTGATCGCTGGTAATGATCATTGTGGAAGGATAGCAGGTTCCTGCTTTTACATTATGAACCGGAGAATAAGATTTTAAATATTCAAACATTTCCTTACTGTCTTCAGCCGTTCCATAGTCGTAAGACCAACCTGCTCCTGCCGTGAATTTGTTGTATCTTAACATATCCAAAACACCAACTCCCGGAAAAGCTACCCTTGCCAGATCGGGACGCATCGTCATCGTAGCCCCAACAAGCAATCCACCGTTTGATCTGCCTGAAAGCGCCATATATTCTTTTGATGTATATCCTTTGCTTTGAAGATATTCTCCTGCAGCGATGAAGTCATTAAATACGTTCTTTTTCTCCATTTTCGTTCCTGCATCATGCCATTTTTTTCCATATTCGCCGCCTCCACGGATGTTGGGAACGGCATAAATTCCTCCATTTTCCATCCAGATAGCATTAACAACGGAGAAAGCAGGCTGTAAGCTGATGTTGAATCCTCCGTAAGAATATAAAATGGTCGGATTTTTACCATTCAGTTTTGTTCCTTTCTTATAATTGATCATCATGGGGATCTTTGTTCCGTCTTTTGAGGTATAAAATACCTGTTCAGAAACATAATCATCCGGATTAAACATTACTTTCGGCTTTTGATACACCTCTGACTTTCCGCTATCTGCATTAAACTTATACGTTGTTCCCGGAGTGATATAATTGGTAAATGAGAAATATAATTCTTTCTCTTTTTCCTTACCTCCGAAGCCTGAAACATTACCTTTTCCGGGAAGAGTAATTTCTCTGACTAATTTCCCATTTTTGTCATACTGTTTTACTTTATCAATCGCGTCAATCATATATGTTGCGAAGAAATATCCCCCACCAGTCGTGATTCCCAGTACATTTTCAGTTTGAGGGATGACATCTTTCCAGGTTTCCGGTGCCGGATTTTTAATGGTAGTTTTTACCAGACGTCCGTTCGGAGCATCTTTATCAGTATAAATAAAAATATCATCACCTTGCGTATCTACGACATTGGCATTGATATCAAAACCTTTGTTGATCTGGATAAAATCTCCTCCGTTTTTTAAATCTTTAATATATAATTCATTTCCGTTGGTAGCGTTTGCCGCAGAAATGATCACGTATCTTTGATCTTCTGAAACCCCTGCTCCCAAATATCTTCGCGGAGTTTTTTCACCACCGAAAATTAATTGGTCTTCCGATTGTTTTGTTCCTAATTTATGAAAGTAAACCTTGTGTTTATCCGTCATTCCGGAAAGCACAGTTCCTTGTTTCGGCTTATCGTAGCTTGAATAATAGAATCCTTCATCTCCCTGCCATGCAATGCCGCTGAATTTTACATCAATTAAAGTTTCATCGATCTGTTTTTTGGAAATAGCATCGATGATGATGATCTTATTCCAGTCGCTTCCGCCTTCAGAGATTGAATAAGCAGCAAGGTTTCCTTTTTTATTGAAAGACAATTGAGACAGTGAAGTGGTTCCTTTCGCCGAAAATTTATTCGGATCCAAAAATATTTCAGTTTCTTTTGTCTGATTGTTTGTTCTGTATAGAACCGACTGTGCCTGCAAACCATCATTTTTATAAAAATAAGTGTAATCGCCTTCTTTGAAAGGTGCTGAAATTTTTTCATAATTCCAGATATTGGTCAGCTGTTTTTTGATATCCTCTCTGAAAGGAATCTGTGAAAGGTAATTCTGGCTGTACGCTACTTCTTCATCCACCCATTTTTTTGTTGCATCAGAATCATTTTCCAGATCTCTGAACGGGTCTTTCACAGCTGTTCCGAAATAGGTATCTTTCTGACTGCCTTTTAAAGCTTTAGGATACATCATTTTTTGTGAATACAATGTTGCCGAAAACAAAACTCCAGCGGTTAATAAGATCGGTTTAAAGTTCATATCAAATTTCGATTTTACCAAAAATAATGAATCTCAGCCAAATAAAAAAACCACTGGAAATTAGTGTTTGTAAATATCAGTTTATGTTTTTAAAATAAAATTCGTTCAGCTTCCAAGCCAGTTCCTGAGGTCCTCCGTTCCAGTAATAGGTATCGCGGCCGTACTTCACCTCGTACAAATTAAAACTCTGTTCAACAGAAATAGTCTTATCCGAATTTTTAAAGTGTGCCGTAAGATCTGTAAGGTACTTTCTCATGACTTCGGCACCGACCGCTTTGATATTTCCCATTTCGAATCCGGAAATGTCTGAAGGAACTTTAAAACTTGCTTCATACACAATCTCCGACAAGTCTTCATTTTGCCCGTATTTATTATGAACTGATTTTACGCTTTTAATGATATACTTCCCTTCTTTAAAATTATGCACCAAAACATTAAAATAATCCTGAGCTTCTTTCTTACATTCCGAAGCGACATCAGGATCAAGGCTGGAAAGGAAAATCCGGGTAAAATATTCTACTCTCTCCTTATAATTATCCTTAAGATTCATTCTATAGGTGTTGTCTTTGCCCAAAAAATTGATGAGATAACTATTAAGCTCTTTTACAGAATCATCGTCATATTTCACGAAGGAATTAAAATACAAATTAAAAACAGTTTCAGGCTTTAAAATATTTTGTGATTTTAAGTTTTGGATACAAAGTATCAGCATCGCTATCAGAATAGCTTTAAAGATTTTCATAAGTATAGTTTTTCTCAGTGTTAGTGTAAAAAAAGCCCCTGAATTCAAGAGCAGGGATAAATATATTTAATTTTAATTAAAAAACATCCAATTTCATTCATTTTGGTTATTTTCTTTAATCATATACAATTATGTACACTTAATTTTCAATGAAAAACCACATTTTTGTGAAAATTAATTTTAATTCTAAAAAAAATAAAAGTCTCCGGAGAACCAGAGACTTTCTAAAGATTTTATGTAAAGATTTTATAAACTTTCTTCTTCGCCTTTCATTTTTTCGGCGTTTTCTGCCATGATTACGGCATCGATCATTTCGGAAATATCTCCGTTCATATAGGCGTCTAAGTTGTACATAGATTTGTTGATTCTATGATCTGTCACCCTACCCTGAGGATAATTGTATGTTTTGATCTTCGCAGAACGGTCACCCGTAGAAACCATCGTCTTTCTCTGGGCTGCAATATCTCCCTGTACTTCCTGTAACTTGATATCATATAATTTGGCACGAAGCATTTCCATCGCCAATTCACGGTTGGCCAACTGAGAACGTGCCTGCTGGCAAACCACCACTATTCCTGAAGGCTTGTGCGTCAGCTGAACTTTTGTTTCTACCTTGTTTACGTTCTGACCTCCGGCTCCTCCTGAACGGGATGTCTGCATTTCGATGTCTGCAGGATTGATTTCAACATCCACCTCCTCTGCTTCCGGAAGAACCGCCACAGTAATAGCCGATGTGTGAACCCTACCCTGAGATTCTGTTTCAGGAACACGTTGTACACGATGAACCCCTGATTCAAACTTCATGATACCGTAAACGCCCTCTCCTTCTACCTTCATGATGAGTTCTTTGTAGCCTTTTACTGCTTCGTTGGAATCTGTTACTTCATGTTTCCAGCCTTTCGTTTTGAAATACATGGAATACATTCTGTAGATATCCTCCACAAAAATTGCGGCTTCATCACCACCCGTTCCTGCACGTAATTCCACGATTACATTTTTATCATCTGCGGGATCTTTAGGAATTAATAATACTTTTAATTCTTCTTCCAATCCCGGAATTTTTTCCAGCGCTTCATTTTTCTCAATTTTTGCCAATTCAACAAAATCTTTGTCTGATCCGTCTGCAATGATTTCATCAGATTCTTCGATTGTATCCAAAGCGCCTTTATATTGATCGTAAACTTTTACAATTTTCCCCAAATCGCTATATTCTTTATTCAGAGAAGAATATCTTTTCTGATCAGAAATAACATCAGGCTGAATAATAAGGTCTGCCACCTCATTATATCGTTGTTTTATAGCTTCTAATTTTGGAATTAATGATTTAGACATTATGAAATTTTGTGGGTGCAAAGATACGGATTATTAATTCAAAACTCAATAACCCATCGCATTACATTATTTTTTCTCGCAAAATATTACGGTTTGTCATTCTGAATGAAGCGAAAGCGTAGTGAAGAATCTATTTTAAACGCAAAGTTCGCTAAGTTTTTATTTGAAGTTATTGAAAATATTTTCTGTTCGCAAGGGCGTTTCACTCAGCAAATGATAGCTGATTTTTTAATTATTTATATAAAAAAACCCAACAATATTTTTGTCATTCTGGAAGAATCTGGGTTGCATTATTAGAGATCCTTCGACTTCGCTCAAGATGACATCGCTAATACTACGTATTGTAATTTTTAACGCAAAGATTTAATGTAAATACTCAATATTCAAGGGGCAAAGATGAATCAACAAGTTGATTTGATGAAGCGATATTTTCAAGCTTCGCGAAGCAAATCTATTTGCCTTTGCTTCCTAAAAAATCAAAAGCTTGATCATTAATCTTTGCGTTTAATTAAGAATCAATTTTAGAATTAGAAATTTTCTTATCAACCCAATACAAAACAACTCCCAGCGCAACAATTCCCAATCCGATAATGCTTTCTTTCGGATTATGCACTAAAGTGAAATACAAAATATATACACTGAACAGGAGAAAAACTGTCGGAAAAATGTAAAATAAGTTAGACTTAAAAATCTTCCTCTGATCTTTTTTGATAAAATACGCCGTAGAAATCGCCAAACTGGCAAACAACTGAAGAATAAAAGAAGTATACACAAAAATTTCTTTAAAACTTCCCGTTAAAATAATCAATGTAGCGATAACTGCATGAGCAAAAATAGCTCTTACCGGAATTCTTTTTTTATTACTGACAGACAAAGATTTCCACAATTTGTTTTCTTTAGCAAAAGCCTGGGTCAACCTCGAACCCACCCACAAATATCCACTGATCGTCGCTACCAATTGTAATGCGATGAAAACATTCACCACTTTTCCAAAAGTATGACCGAGCATATTGTTCGCTGCTTCTCCCATCACATCTTCTTTTCCTGCTAATTGACTGACAGGCGCATGTTTAAGCATAATAAAATTCACAAAAAGATAGCAGACCGTTACAAAAACCGTCCCGATAATCAGAGATTTGGGAAGATTTTTTTGTACATTTTCAATTTCTCCCGCAATATAAGAAGCCGAGTTCCATCCTGTGTATGAATATGTTACGAAGACCAGCGATGTTGCAAATGCAGGAAGCATGATTTCGTCCTGCCAGGAATTATCAAAGTTTAAACTGTTCCCGATTTCCTGCTCAGAAAGTCCGACACCAAGGATTATTAAGGCAATAATAAAAACTATTTTAATAAAAGTAAAAAAATTATGAAACCTGCTCGAAGCTTTTAAACTAAATGATAAAAACAGAGCCACCAGAAAAATCATCCCGATAGCAAAGCCGTTTCCAAAAGAATAATTAAAAGCCGACAGATATTTTGACATCGCCAGAGCTGCAAGAGCTACCGGAGACGAAAACCCAATAATCAAGGAAATCCAACTCACCAGATATCCCAACAGCGGATGATAGGTTTCTTTCAAATAAATAAAATCTCCTCCGTTTCCTTTGAAATGAGAACCTAATTCTGCATAGCAAAAAGCCCCAAACAACGCTAAAATCCCTCCGATAACCCAAAGGAGAAAAATGCTGTACGTGTTGGTAATATCAGCCAGCTGAAAACCCAACGTTGTAAAAATCCCCGTTCCGATCATGTTCGAAACAACGATGGCGACGGCAGTTTTCCAGCCGATATGGTGTGAGGTAGATTCCATTTAATTAAAATGTAAAATTAAGCCTTCCGAAGAAATAATTCCCCAATGTTCCCATCTGAACAGGAGCATATTTGAACACTCCAAAATAAGAATTTTCATAGATCTGCAGATCCGGGAAGACATCAAAAACATTGTTGGCT